>DNHK01000010.1 GCA_003485905.1 Gammaproteobacteria bacterium
ATGCAAATGGTCGCTGTGGCCGAGATGGCTGCTATTTCGCGCGAAGCCCCATCTTTTGTCGATATGCTTATGAGTCTGGTTCCGGCCAATCCGATCGCGGCTATGGCGAACGGTAATCTTTTACAAGTCATCGTGTTCACTGTTGGGCTAGGTATTTCATTGACCCTGATTGGTGATAAGGGTGCACCAGCGATCACAATGATTAATTCGTTAGCTGAAGCCATGTACCGTTTTACCGCTATCGTGATGAGCTTCGCCCCTTACGGTATCTTTGCTCTCATGGCATGGCTTACGGGCCAGTATGGTCTGCAACTGCTGCTTGATATGATGAAAGTAATTGGCGTAGTTTATGCTGCTTTTCTAATACAGATATTCATAGTGATGACACTGGCGATTAAATGCATTGCCAAACTAAGCCCGGCACAATTTTTTAACGGGATTGTTGAGGCAGCGACGGTTTCGTTTACCACTGCAAGCAGTTCTGCCACTTTGCCAGTTAGCATGAAATGCGCAAACGAAAAACTGGGCATTTCCCGCGAAATATCAAGCTTTAGTTTGCCACTGGGCGCTACGCTGAATATGGACGGTGCTGCGATTTACCTCGGCGTTTGTACTGTATTTTTGGCCCAGGCCTACGGTGTCGCACTCGGCACAGCTGATTACGTTGCTATAGTAGTAATGTCCATGTTGGCCTCAATAGGCTCGGCGGGTGTGCCTGGGTCGGCTCTAGTTATGATGTCGCTGGTATTGGCGACTGCTGGATTACCGATTGAAGGTTTAGCTATTATCGCTGGAATTGATCGGATTCTTGATATGGGACGCACTTGCGTGAATGTGTGCGGAGACTTAATGGCGACTACTTTAATCGCAAAAAGTGAAAATGAAATCGACGTGCTGGTATACAACCAGACCTAAAGCTAATAAGTGCAGCTATTGAAGCTTAACCCCGCTGAGTCTATTCAAATCAAATATTGTGGTTGCCACCTACTCCATCAATAATTTAGGTCGAACCTTTAAGTGACGCCCTTTTACGAACCCGAATGCATACCAACAATCTAATCGACTAAACAATAGCGGGTAACGCCCCTCAAGTTTCAATCTAGCAGGCTTAGGAGTAAAAAGCGTGGTAAATGTTACTCAGCATTATAGAATGCCTTAAGACAAATTGATTTGATAACGAGCAAGTTAGATTGAATATTCCTGAGTTTATTGGCCTTGACACGGAACTTCCCCTTGCCGATGGTACAAGCCGTCGTAGAGTTCATTTGGATGCCGCAGCATCACCACTAGCACTAAAATCATCGCAGGATTGTATTGCTAAGTTATTACCGTATTACTCCAACACTCATAGCAAAGCCCATCTAAGTGCGCGCGTTACGACTGAGGCTTATAGCTGGGCCCAGACGTCAATACTCGATTCTCTTGGTTTTGATAAAGCTGAATACGATATAGCCTTTGTCGGATTTGGCAGCACCGCGGTATTCAATCGGGTAGCACGTGGCCTCGCAGAATTACGTCCTGAGAGGCCTGTGACGTTCATTTCAGGTATGGAACACCACTCAAATGACCTGCCACATCGCTTAAATAGCCCAAAAACTGTATTTATTCCGACCATTCAGGAGCCAAATAAAAATAATGGTGCACTGGATATCAAGCAACTTGAAGCCTTGCTCGAGCTCCACAGAGGTCAAGTAAACTATATATCTATCAATAGCTTAAGTAATGTTACTGGAATCAAAACGCCAGTCGATGAAGTGTGCCGTATTGCCCATAAGCACGACGCTTACGTATTAGTGGATGCCGCACAATCTGCCTCTAGCCTGGATGCAAATTTAAGCGAGAATAGCGATGAATTACCCGATTTTTGGGTGTTTTCAGGCCATAAGGTCTATACGCCATCATCTCCGGGCGTTTTAATAGCGCAAAAAGAATTACTACGTACCCTGCCCCCATTCGATATTGGCGGTGGAGCTGTAAGCGACGTAAGCACCGAAGGTTATGAGTTACTTGATAGCTCGGATAGACAACAAGCGGGAACTCCTAATATCGTAGGTGTCATAGCATTAGCTAACACCCTTAAGGTGTTAAAAAATATAGGGTATAGATCAATATCTACGCATAGTAACGCTATTGCAAGTTATGCATTGGAGCAGCTTTCTACAATCGAGGGAATCAGCATTTATGGCGACACTTCTTTGCCCAGGAGTGGGGCAATTTCATTTAATATTGCGGATATTGATCACGGTTTGCTCGCAGCAATTCTAAGTGACTACTACGCAATTGCCGTCAGAAATGCCTGTTTTTGTGCGCACCCATATGTCCGCTCATTACTTAAATACGAGTTATGGGATCTTGATCTTGACGGCCTTCCAGAGGATCAGATCCAGAATTACATCAATAGAAAGCGAGGGATGGTTAGAGCCAGTTTTGCGCTCTACACTACCCGTGAAGACATTGACTACCTTGTCAACTCGATTGTCGATATCATTAATAATATCAAAGTGTTAAGATCAAAATATTCAGTAAACTATGACGGGGATTATGCCCATGATTCGTTTGCACCCGAATGGCGTAAATTTTTTGATCCTTGAACAAAACACGGTAGTAGGTAGTAACCGTCGGTACCCCTTAGAAAGTAAGACTCCTTTCGCCAGCTTAACTGATTATTAGCTTTACTAATTAATTGCCGCGAGAGTTATATAGTAGCGAGCTTAACCCATGGCTTTGTTTGTTCTTCGCTATATAAAGCTTAATGTGTCGCTAAAGACTGATTCTTTGTAGATAAATTAGTAATTGCTCTACCGAGGTACTTTCTACGTTGGACAGGCGCCTCTGCAGCTGGATTTAGCTCAATGGTAAGCCAGTGATGACAGTCCATCCCAGACTGGTATGGCACTAGCGGCCCGTCGATATTCTCGGGGTGCTCATAAAGTATATCGTCGGTGAGGGCGACAAATAGTTGATGTGTCATGTTGTTCATACTCCAAATTGCATTATCATCACTCTATGCTCAAAATAAACATGGTTAACGGTTCGTTCCCCACTAGCCACACCGTTCTTTTTACACCATTATTGCCTGAACACATTTATCGGCTACATCTTCTTTGCTATGTTTACCGACCTTAGCTATTAAAGACTGTAAACCACCCTATTCGTGGGTATAAAAGTGGTAATAATGTGGTTTTTTGTTAGCCAGATTCGAGATAACTAATCTAAGGGTATAAATACCAATGGCACAGCTTGTAGCAATCGTAGAAGACGATCTTGATCAACGAGAAAACTACGCCGACGCACTGGTTGCGAACGGTTATGAAGTACTTGCCTATGCTAATCGATCTAGTGCTTTAGCTGGAATGAAAAGTAATCTTCCAGACCTTGCCATATTGGATATCATGCTAGAAAACGAAATGGATGGCGGTTTCGATTTATGCCGAGATTTACGTGCATTTGCGCCACGCTTACCAATAATATTTCTGACAGCACGAGATAGCGACATCGATAGGGTTTCTGGACTAAGACTCGATGCCTGGGACTATTTAACCAAGCCACTAAGCATGGAGTTTTTGACCGTACGCGTAAATTCCCTATTTCGAATTGTGAATAGTTTGAACGAACCAGAGGAGATTGCGAATCAGCACCGATTAGAAAGAGGAGATTTGATAATCGACCCCAACTCGATGTCAATATCCTGGCAAGGCCAGCCAATAAGCCTAACTTTAACCGAATTTTGGATCGTCGAAGCGTTAGCTCATAGGCCTGGAATTGTAAAAACATATGACAATATTATGCAGGTTACACGCCAGACCTACGTTGAAAAAAACACAATCAACGGATATGTGCGTAGAGTTCGTAAAAAGTTTATCGAAGCCGATAGGGACTTTAAACACATAGAGACAGTATTTGGCGTGGGCTACCGCTGGTTGAAATAAGTATCGTGCGAGCAAACAGCAATATACAGCAGCGATTTGGTTTCTCTATTAGAACTAAACTCGCGCTCGTCACAATCTTGTTATTGGCAATTCCGTGGACCGCCTACGTTTATGTTCGTGACATGAAGACCTTCTTACTCGCAGGGCAGGAAAATGCCCTAACTCTGACGGTACGAGCAATTGCAACTGTACTGCATGACCGCCCAGAGCTCTTTCTTAGTGATGAAGAAGAAGTGCTTACCGCAGAACCTGGGGATATTTATGCCCACCCTCTCCCAAGTTATATAAACCTTGATGGTGGCCTTGAAGATTGGGGTGAACAAATATTGAGTTCGACCACGTTTGCTATGAATTTAGAGGGTGAATTAGCTGAGAATCTGCTAGTTAGACATACGGTCGGATATCGTGGTGCTTACGTATTTGCATTTTTTGACGTTGAAGATGATTTTTATGTGAGCCGAAACCTGGAGTGGCTACGCTTAGACACCTCTGATCAACTTCGTATTACCTTACAAAGCCCGGCTGTGGGTGAGAATCGGTATTTATTTACGGCTGAAGAGCCCGGCAGAATGAGCGTCTACTTAATGGACCTGGCTTGGGAGTATCCACTAAGTGGAGACCCAAATTACGACATGGCTGCTAATATTCAAAGTAGTAATAACGGTTATAGGATTGAGTTACGAATCCCACGATACTTACTATCCAGCGATGCTCGAATTAAAATGGAAATCGTCGATGTGGACGATAGCCTAGGGAGAAGCGTGCAGGACATTGTACCTTTTAATCCAGAAACTGCATCCGATAGCTTGAGTCGGGTAGTTGTATCATCTCCCGAGATCACCAGAATTCTAAGGTCTCTTGATCGACCGGATAGTCGAATATGGGTATTGGATGAAGGCGGCAACATACGGACGGTCCTTGGAGAATTAGGGCAGCTTGACGACGATATTCAAAGTAACACTACTTTTGGCTACTTCAGCCAATTAGAACAAGCCTACAATAGGTTAATAGCTTATGTTTTTGCACTGATTGAAGAACCTACCGTCGATAGCGTAGCAGCAGGTGAGGCAGACGATCCCCTCAATCAAGAAATTATTGAACAAGCGCTAGAAGGCACCCCTGGGACTCTGCGGGTAACCGGTGAATCGGACAGTGAGCGAGTAATAGTCATGGCCGCGCATCCAATATGGCTCGCTGATAGTGTTATTGGTGCCGTGGTCGTTGAGCAGAGCGATGACGAAGTGTTATATCAGCAACAGGCGGTGTTAGAAAAAGTTATAGGCGCTACATTGCTTATCTTGATCGGTGTAATTGCAGCTATATTGATATTTGCTTCTAGATTAACTTTGAGAATCACTCGGTTACGTAATGCGACCGACGGGGCCATTGATAGGGACGGACGAATCATCCAAACCGCGGTAGCCGCGGAAGCAAGAGCTGGTGATGAAATTGGTGATCTCTCACGGAGTGTAAATGACATGCTCGGACGATTATCACAATACACTAACTATTTAGAAGGTCTACCAGATACGTTGGCCCATGAAGTAAGTAACCCACTGAATGTGGTCAACTCATCGCTAGATAATTTGAGCAAAGAACATCCTTTGTCGGCCGATAGTAAATATATGACCAGGGCGCAATCAGGATTACAGCGTATCCGGTCAATTCTAAAAAACCTAACTGAGGCGGCAAATTTAGAGCAAGCGATGCAGTTGGATAAAAGGGAAGTTTTCGATTTCCCCAAAATGATTGAAGACTATGTGGATGGGTGTCGCCACACACACCCTGAGCGTGAATTTAGATTCTCTATTTTCAAACAGCCACTATATATAAACGGTCACCCAGACCATATCGCTCAAATGCTGGATAAATTAATTGATAACGCTTTAGATTTTGCTGTTGCCGGCACCCCTATTCGGCTCAGTGCCAGAGAGCTGCAAGGGCATGCGATATTGGATATTGCCAACCAAGGAAAGGTCTTGCCTGAAGGCATGGCTGAACGAATTTTTGAACCATTAGTTTCACTGGGCCGGTCAGATGCTAAAAAAACTCGCCTAGGTATGGGCTTATATATCGTTAAGTTGATTGCACGGTTCCATCAAGGAGATGTGAGCGCTCGCAATAATGTACTCGGAGACGGCGTAACGTTCCGAATATCCTTTCCCGTAACCACTATAGAAAGTGTGAAACGCAAGATATCTGAGGCAGCGTAACCGCGCCACAGAAATCAGTTTATTTGCTTCTTTGAAGGTGGTTTTTTAGGAATAGGTACTGCTTCTACCCCTGCCTTATTTAATTCGTGCACCTGATCTTTGGTCGCAGACCCGCGTATCCCCTTTTGTTCAATTTCACCTTGGTGCATTTTTAGCGCTTGATCAGCAAACTTAGTCCCCACATCTTCATAGTTTTCTTCTATATGACTATGAACTTTACGAAGAAATTCTTGCTGTTGCTTGTACATAAGCGCGCTGCTAGTGCTTGCATGCAAATTTTTTTCTGGCGAACTACGGACTAATTTTGAGGCGGTTGGTATTTTTTGAATACTCTTATCATCACAGATAGGGCAACTTACCATCGCCTTTTCTAGTTGAGTTTTCAAATCGTTTGATGACGAAAACCAGCCCTCAAAAATATGAAATTCGCTGCATTGAAGATCAAATATGACCACTTCTAGTCTCGCACAACGTAAAGAACAATATTTGTATACCGGTAATTTTGATCAAAGCATTTTATGTACATTAACCCCCCAAACCCATCCAAACCTTACTTAAACTAATACCACCTTTCCAATACTATCA
>DNHK01000011.1 GCA_003485905.1 Gammaproteobacteria bacterium
CATAAACGGAGAATTTCTGACGGTGATACCGATAACCTAGTTCCCCAATATAAGGTTCCTGATGGCCCGCCGCCGGTAATGATCGTCACCTTAAAACGACGCACCGCCTGTTCTGGTGACAAAAAGATTGTTAAGTACGAATTTGCTTCTGTCGACGGGTCGCCATTACCTTCCTTTGACGCGGGAGCACATATCGACGTGACTCCAGTACCGCAATTTATACGACAGTACAGCCTTTGTAGTGATCCAGCGGATACTTCAACCTACTGCATTGGCGTATTGCGGGAAGATGCTGGGCGTGGTGGGTCGACGCGATTGCATAAAATGCTCCGCGAAGGAAAACCTGTTTTAATTTCACGTCCTCGTAATCACTTTCCGCTAGCGGAAGAAGCAAATAAGTCGATACTACTTGCTGGTGGTATCGGTATTACGCCGTTAATTGCGATGGCACATACGCTACATGCGCAAGGCAAAGAGTTTGTGTTCTATTACAAAGCCCGCACACGCGCTGGCGCGGGATTTATCGATGATTTGGAGCACTTCCCATGGGCAGATAAGGTGAAGCTTTATTTTAGCGATGAAAATCGGTTGGACGTCAATGATGTTCTCCACCAATATCAGCGCGGAAACCATCTGTACACCTGTGGCCCGGCCGAATCTATGGATGCAGTTTTCGCATCAGCGATAAATTTAGGCTGGCATGAAGACGCGCTTCATCGAGAGTATTTTACTGCGCCAGATACAAGTGAGCTAGAAAGCCATCCGTTTAGACTAACCTTGAAAAGGTCTGCTGTTGAGATCGAGGTTCCTACGCACAAGAAAGCTACCGAAGCTTTGCAGGAAGCTGGGTATCCCGTGAATACTAAATGTTCAGATGGACTTTGCGGCGTTTGTGCTACTGAATACCTTAAGGGTGATGTTGATCACCGGGATTTTGTACTAAGTAAAGATCAGCGCAAGCACAAGATTATCCTATGCTGCTCAAGAGCAGCCCAAGCAAATGGAGATATTGTGCTTGATCTTTGATAAAGCTAATAAATTACGAATGGTTTTTGCATAAGCAAATACTGTGACTTTTTTGGCCAACCTTGATCAATAGGGTTTCCTTGTATGCCCTGGCAATCGACATCCATACGCACAAAATGGCGTTGCTCGTGATTAAAATTTACTTCCCAGCGCTTCTTAATGGTTGATGGTCTCGTAAGAGCTCACCATAAAAATCTATCAGTTCTCACCAGCGCACTGTGTAAGTACTCATCTATGATGAGTTACTTAATCTTTAGGGCATAAGAGATTAGGCCTCCGATGGCCATCGGTACGGCGAATGTGTAAAAAATTGCAGACATATCGAATCCTGCAACGATCAAATAACCGGCTGAGGCTGGCCCGATTACAGCGCCAGTTCGTCCTAGCCCTGCGCACCACCCTATTCCAGTGGCGCGTATTTCTGTTGGGTAGGCTTTGGCGGCAGCAGCATACAAACCAGTAAACCCACCTTGTTGTAGAATGCCAATGCCGAATATGATTATCATCATTAATTGTAATTCTACAGAGACTGAAGCGAACGCTGCCATACCAATCGCCGAACCTACCAGGAGCGCACAAATGATGTTGGTCAAAGAATATCGAATCGCCAGAATGCCGCTAAGAAAAATACCAGCAACACCGCCTAGATTGAACCAGTAAAATGCGCTGTGGCCAATTTCCGAGCTATATCCTGCATCTTCAACGAGCTTCGGGATCCAGCTCATTAGTACATAGAGTGTTGCGAAACAAAGAAAAAATGAAGACCATAGGATAAGGGTTTTGGTTCGATGGTCTTTGGATAACAGAGCCTTAACATTTTCTACCATGCCGCCTTTTAACGCACTGGACTGAGTAACACGTGGCATTGCTGAAAGCGTTTCTCGCTTGAGCTTAACCAGTATTTTGTTAACTTTGTTCAGTGCGCCTTCAGGCTGTTGTTCAAATAAGTACTTTAATGACTCTGGAATAAACAAAATAGCCAGAGTGGTCATCGCCAATGTTGCGCCACCGCCCAACCAAAACATGCCACGCCAGCCGTATTCTGGCATTACATAACCAGCAACAACTGAGGTCATTAGGGCGCCTAACGGATAGCCCGCCATTACCGCGCTTACCGAAAGCGCGCGATACTTTTCAGGACTGTATTCTGAAGCAAGGGTCGCTTGGCAAGCGAGCATAGACCCAGCACCTAATCCACTAATGAATCGCAGGACGATGAATTCTGTAAGGGAACTCGCATTTGCTGTAAATAATATGGATACACCAACGAGCGCTAAACTCATAATTATGGTTTTGCGTCTGCCGATAATATCGGACAAAGGTGCGATACCCATGGCGCCAACCATCATGCCTGCTAATGCAAAGCTAAAAATCCAACCAAGCTTATCAGCCGAGAGTTGCAGTTCCGTGCCGACCGATGTGGCCACAATTGCCATCGCTGTGATGTCAAAGCCATCGAGCATATTGAACACCAAACACAAGACAACCACCAAGACTTGTTGAAAACTTACTTGACCGTTATCGATTATCTCAGTCACTAACTGGTGACCAGATTTCTTATCCTCAACACTATGTGTATCGTTAGTGCTTGTACTCATACTTTTGGCCTCTGTGCTGCAGCTTTCTTTTTAGTTTAGTGGTCTATAAACCAGGGATTCGATATAGCTTATACGCAAAGTGAGTATTTTTGGAATAAAGCTCATGATTAAAGATGCAACGTTTCTAAGTGTTCTTTGGTGGCGGGGCTAAGCTCGCTGAGAATTCCTTTCTATACCGTCAATTGACGGGTCTACTACATGACAGGCTCGGTTATTGATAGGTAAGGGTGCCTGGGATTGGGGATATGCGCCTTAGATGAATATACGCACGTGGATCAAAAAAACAGCCTGGAATACTTATTAACTAATATGATGCTGCTAACGACGATGAATGGCAGTTTAAATGCACCATGCATTAGGGAGTGCTACAGTTTTGAGTAAAGCTGGTAGCCATCTTTGTAATAGAGTTTTAATGTGGTAATGAATTCTTCTCCCATCCATGTCGTTCTATCTACTACAAAAACTGCATTGCCAACTTTACTTTCAAGCGCCCCAGCTACTCTATCGTCCGCGTTCACAGCTGAGAAAACGACGTCACCACTTGAGAATGGAACGGTTTTCACAAGCCATTCGTTGACACTGATTTGATCCAACGGGGCATTCACTATCTCTGGGACAGCTTGGACATTCACCCAGCGCTCCTCGTAAGCATAGGGCCGTTCGTCCGCTAAATGGATAGTTTCTATGAAGAAGGCCTTTTTAGCATCGGGTATATGCAACCGGGTGCGCACTGAAATTGTTGGTGTTTTTTGCTGCTGCGACATAACTTGGTGGCGATACTTACTGCCTGTCGCCTCGACTTGTTCGCGCACAATCGGGATTTCAAACTTTGCGT
>DNHK01000055.1 GCA_003485905.1 Gammaproteobacteria bacterium
GAGAATTTATCTTGATCAAACAAATATAGAGTAATTACATTGGCTCCCTAACTTAGACGAGGCGGAATGACATGAGACATTGGAGCGAAGACGCGGCGGTTCGCTATGAAGCCTGCAACCAGGCGGCCATACGTTGGTTGGTCGACCGTCCTAGCCAAAACGGGTTTCTAAACACGAAAGTAAATTCATTGACTGGGGTTGACTACGACACGTCCTCTGGATTGAGGGGCCCCCAATTTACCTATGGCTGGATCCAGGGACGTGGACTAGAAGCGCTGGTGACATTTGCTGAATTCTACCATGAGCTTGATCCGGCATTATCCCAACGTATTAGCGAAAGAGCTGAACAACTATTTCAAAGGTTACGCGAACTCTACTTGCGAGACGGGCATTCTTACTTTCTCTATGACGAAGAGCTTAAACCAGTTATTCCATCGGATGATGGTGTTACAAGCCAGACTACTTCGCATCCAATTTTTACCTATTCGGACGCTTTTATTGCAAAAGGGCTTGTTGCTGCGGCCTGCCGATTTGATTTCGAAAATGCAGGTCCATTTCTCGACTACCTGCATGATGTCATCGCGGCCATTGAAGATGGACGCTTTCAGATGGAGGAAAAACGCGCGCTTTCATTAGAAAATGCGAAGGCCGAGCCAGATGATTTCGGACCACGTATGATCCTTCTAGGCGCAGCAGGTTTGTTACACCGTTGTAATCATTCCGATGAAACTGGTTTTGCTGACCAATTCATCGACGATGTTTTGGCGCGCTATTTTGATGCTTCATCGGGCCTTCTCTTGAACATACCAAAACAGGATGCCTGCAACGTAGGGCATGGTATCGAATTCTGTGGCTTTGCATTTGAACATCTAGAACAGAATCCGAATGACTCCCGGATAGAACTCTTAGGAGAAATTCTTCGAAGCAGTCTTGAGACCGGCCTACAAGGCCCTGGCATTGCGCTTAGTCTTTCATCCAAAACCGGCCAAGCAAATTCACGCTATTACCCTTGGTGGCAAATGCCGGAAGCGATCCGTGCGACTGCGATTGGATACAAACTATTAGGTGATCAAAGCCTGATAAACCTCTGGCAAAAGGCAGATGCTGCATTTTTCGGTAATTACTGGCAATCTGAAAGAGGCTTTGCCTACCAAACAAGAACGAAAGAGGGTCCCATAGACTATGTACCGGCGACGCCTGATCTGGATCCTGGATATCATACAGGACTTAGTCTTCTAGCAGCAATCCGAGCGATACAGGATTAACGGATCGTCTTGGAAAGTGCAGCCTCGATACCGCGAATCTCTGCCATACCTTTTAGACGTCCAATAGCTGGATATCCCGGCTGAGGGTTTGAGCCGAGATCAGAGAGTATCTCCTGCCCATGGTCAGGGCGGAATGGAATTGAACTGGACCGACGCGCCTCCTCCTTTAGGATCTCCGCGATTAGGGCGACCATATCAGTCTCGCCTTCAAGGTGCTCTGCTTCGTGGAAGGATATCTTTTCTCCCATTATTTCCCGTCGCACATTGCGGAGGTGCAGGAAATGCACATGTTTCCCTAGACGCTGCATCATGCCAGGTAAATCATTCTCAGCCCGCACGCCGAGAGAGCCGGAACAAAGTGTGATGCCTATTGCGGATGAAGCCATGGTCTTAATTAGCCAGTCATAATCAGCCTCCGAAGACATTATTCGTGGTAATCCCAACAGAGGAAACGGTGGATCATCAGGATGACAACTGAGTGTCATGCCAAGGTTTTCCGCCACGGGTACGACTTCGGAGAGAAAATCAATAAGATGGCGGCGAAGTCCCTCCTTATTAACCCCGGCGTAGGTCTCTAACACTTCATGAAAAGTATCTGTCGAATAGCTTTGTTCGGCGCCAGGAAGTCCCGCGAGCACGTTTGAAACAAGATCTGCCTTGCGCGCCGTATCCATTTCATCGAAGCGGACCTTGGCGTCAGCCACAATATTTTCTGGAAAATCCCACTGGGCACCCTTACGGCGCAGGATGTAAATATCAAATGCTGCAAAATCCACTATGTCGAACCGCATGCACAAGGCACCGTTCGGTAATTCGTGGCGCAGATCTGTTCGAGTCCAATCTATAACTGGCATGAAGTTATAACAGATATTGGTTACACCACAAGTGGACAGGTTTTTGAGACTGTCACAATAGGCCTTTAAATGGTCCCGCCATAGACCCGTTTGGCGTTTAATATCTTCTGATACCGGCAGGCTTTCAACGACATCCCAGGTCAGCCCACTGTTGCTACCACGCCCATTTGTAAGGATTTCAGCTTGACGTTTCCGGATCTGGTCCACTCCCCAAACCGTACCATTCGGTATTTGATGAAGGGCCGTCACTACGCCTTGCACGCCTGCTTGCAGCATGTCGTCGACGGATATTGGATCGTTCGGACCAAACCAGCGCCAAGTATGTTTCATAGGTATTCGCTTTTCTCAGGGTTGAATTTTTACACCGGTCTTTGCATCAAAAACCTGAACTGCAGCCGCATCCACAACAAATTTATGGTCGTTACCGAGGAAAGTATCAAAACGTTCACGCAAAAGGATCGTAATCTCTTGATCTGCTAAACTTGCCTGCAATAATGTCTCTGATCCAGTCTGCTCGCTTGACTGAATAGTCGCCTCGAATGAAGCGCCGTCTCCATCCAGTCGTATGTGTTCGGGGCGTATGCCTATTATGTAAGAGCCATCAAGGGCGGCATGCGTGGGTTTTAAAAGAGTCTGTCCATCTGAAAGCACCATCTCGTCAAAGCCCGCCTCGGTCCTGACGGAGAAAAAGTTCATTGCAGGCGAACCTATAAAACCTGCTACGAACTGATTGACAGGGTTATCATAAAGCTCAAGTGGGCGGCCTACCTGTTCCACATTGCCGTCTCGCATTACGACTACGATATCGGCCATGGTCATCGCTTCGATCTGGTCATGAGTAACGTAGACAGTTGTTGTGGCAAGGCGGCGATGAAGCGCTTTCAACTCCGCCCGCATTTGAACGCGTAGTTTAGCATCCAGGTTCGAGAGTGGTTCGTCAAAAAGAAACACTTGTGGCTGGCGTACTATTGCACGTCCCATAGCGACCCGCTGACGTTGCCCGCCCGAAAGCTGTTTTGGAAACCGATGCAAAAGTTCACTGATGCCAAGGATTTCAGCAGCTTCTTTTACGGCACGTTCAATCTCAGCCTTAGATTTCTTTAGAAGCTTTAGCGAAAAGCCCATATTTTTTGCAACAGTTAAATGAGGATAAAGCGCATAGTTTTGAAATACCATCGCGATATTTCGATTCTTCGGTTCAATATCATTTATTAGATTACCGCCAATGTGAATATCCCCACTAGTGATTTCTTCAAGGCCAGCTATCAGCCGCAATATGGTCGACTTGCCGCAACCTGACGGGCCAACAAGTGCAACGAAAGAACCGTCAGGGATCGAAAAGGATATTCCATGTAAAGTTTCCACATCATCGAAGGATTTCCGCAGTTCTTTGACTTCTACTGTAGCCATATCTTCTAATTCCCTTATTCTTTCATACCGCTTGCTGCGATGCCTTCTACAAAATTCCGTCTAAGTAAAACAAAAGCAATAACCGAAGGGACCATTACAGCGGCTGAAGCAGCGCTTAGAAGCGAAAGATCAATTGTGTAAGCACTCTGAAAGTTAGCAAGGCCAACCTCAATAGTGAAGGATGTTTTGCGGGTAGTCACAACTATAGGCCAGGCAAAAGCTGTCCAAGCTTGGAAAAAAGCAAGGACCGCAAGTGCTGCTAACGGCCCTCTTAGAAGCGGTAAAACAACATGCCAAAAAATCCATAATTCACCACCGCCATCGATGCGCGCAGCTTCCAATAATTCGTCAGGAATCGAGGCAATCACATTTTGGCGGATCAAAAAAATACCAAAACTCATCACTAGGTACCCCACAAGCAAACCACCAATACTATTCAAAAATCCAAGCGCCTTCACCTGGAAATAAAGTGGGATCATATAGACCTCGAAAGGAATAATCGCTGTGGCGAGAAAAAGGACAAAAATGACATTCACTGAGCGAAAAGGGAATTTCCCAATGATGTAACCCGCCAGAGCGGAGGTAGATACGATTGCAACAGTCGATAAAATCGCGAAGGCAAAGCTATTAAACATCCACCGCAAAAGCGGCGTTTCTGTAAATACCTTTTGAAAGTTCTGCAGAGTAGGATCCTTTGGAAAGAGTGTTGGTGGCCATACCAACATTTCT
>DNHK01000381.1 GCA_003485905.1 Gammaproteobacteria bacterium
AGCCGTACTTATGCTGTCTCGCGCTCGCCACATAGAATGGGTCAAGCAAGAAAGAGCCAGAGATGAAGGTGTCAAGATTTGGTCCTTCAATCGGGTTTTCTCGGTAAGAGATATCAGGCCCCGCGAGATCAGGATAGGTTATGACACTGACCTCATCGATATTGGCAAAACTTCTGAGCATTTTGGCAAGTCCCGCGTAAAAATTATGCTCACCAAAGCTGGGCAGAAGTTTTGCGATGTGCGTACTGAGATTGGCCAGTTGGGACATGTTTTAAATGCTTCTCTGTGACCAAGTTATACTATCGGCTCTGGAGAGGGTTAGCTATGTATACTTGTCTCAGGTATGCCGCTTAGGAACAAGAACGGAAGGAATTATATGAACAAACCAGATGCATTACCGGATGAACTAGATCTTATCTTGTCCGACCTAAACGGAATCCCCAGAGGAAAAACTATTGCCTCTAAAACGCTTACCGATTCCGAGGCCCCACACCTTGCAGAAGCAATTTTCTTCCAGACGATCATGGGTGGGTATTCTACAGCGCTTGAAAAATTCGATGCCAACGATGGCGACCTTTTGATGCTTCCCGATTGGTCAACTTATTGCCAGACTCTCTGGAAGCCGGGAAACGTAGGTCAGGTAATTTGCGAGACGAAAGATCAAAGCGGCAATCCCATTGCGTATGACCCACGCAACGTTCTGAAGAAGGTTCTCCAAGAATACGAGGATATAGGTTTAATTCCCATTGTTGCGCCGGAAGTGGAACTCTATTTGTTAGATCCTGTGGCAAGAGATGACCGCTCTTTGCAGGCCGCCGCGGGTAAATACGGTCAGAGCGAGTTTGGCGGTGAAGCCTTCAGCCTAGATGCGCTGGATAAATTTTCGCCGGTACTCGAAGAAGTAAAGGCGATGAGTCGAGACTGCGGTCTTGAGTTATCAGCAATAGTGCATGAAATGGGACCTGCCCAGGTTGAACTAAATGTCCACCATGGAGAGGCTATGTCGCGGGCGGATCAGTTTTTTTTGTTGAAACGGCTGATAAAAGGCTGCGCTCATAAACACGGACTGCTCGCCAGCTTTATGGCTAAACCACTGTTAGGGTTTCCAGGAAGTGGACAGCATCTACATTGCAGTTTGCTAGGCAAAAATGGCAACAACCAATTTAAATTGAGACGGCGCAAAGCGCCGCCAGTTTTACGACACTTTATCGGTGGTCTGCAGAAATATCTGCCGCAGGCATTCGCTTTGATAGCGCCAAACGTCAACTCTTACAAGCGATTTGTACGCGGCCTATCAGCACCAATTAATCTTGAGTGGGGTTACGACAATCGCACTACGGGACTGCGGGTGCCGTTCAGTGACCCAGAAGCCGGAAGAGTGGAAAACCGGGTTGCAGGGGCTGATGCTAATCCCTATCTAATGATCGCATCCACTTTGGCGTGCGGGCTACTGGGTCTTCGCCAAGAATTAGAACCAAGTCAGCCAATCTCTGATGATGCTTATAATCTCAAATCAACGTTTCCTCGCGACTTAAATGCTGCGTTAAATGTGTTGGAGCAAAGCGATGATCTGGCGGATCTGCTCAGTCGCGATTTTGTTGAAGTTTTCGTTTCTGTAAAGCGTACTGAGCTGCGGGATTTCATGCGGACCATGACTCAATGGGAAGTAAGCTATCTCGGAAGTGCTCTGTGAGACAACGAAGAGGCGGTGGTAATCCTAAAACAGGGTTCGACGATTCTTGGTATTTTCAGACAACTCGTAACCAGCACGACTACCCATCACTAGACGGTTCAACTGAAGCAGATGTTTGTGTCGTGGGAGGCGGCTACACCGGTTTATCTGCTGCGATTGAGCTGGCAAATAGAGGTTTTTCAGTCGCTCTGCTTGAAGGTCACAAAATAGGGTCTGGTGCCTCAGGTCGAAATGGCGGCGTACTAGGGACCGGGCAGCGAAAAGACCAGATCGAGTTAGAAAAATGGCTTGGCATCGATGATGCCCGCAAGATGTGGCAAATCGCCTGTGACGCTAACCAACTTGTCAGGGACCGGATTAGTGAATTCAATATTGACTGCGATTTGACAGACGGCGAGCTCTCACTCGCGCACCGCGAACGCCATCAACATTCTCTGTGGGACTATGCGACGCACCTTGAAAAAAACTATGACTACACTGCAAAACGTATCATCGATCGTGAAGAAGCTGCTGATATGCTCGGTGTTGATACGCTTTATGGGGGGTACCTAGACTCGCATGCCGGGCATATTCATCCCTTGAATTTGGCAATTGGCCTTGCTCGCGCAGCATCGAATCTTGGTGCTGATATTTACGAAGAAACACTCGCTACAGGTATCCAAGAACACCGCGAAGGTGTGACTGTGACAACCGCTTCAGGAAATGTGAAATCAAAGTTCTTGCTTGTCGCCTGTAATGGTTACTTAAACGGATTTCACAAAACCCCAGATTTGTATCAAATGCCGATTAATAATTTCATTCTGGCAACAGAACCATTGGGTGAAAAACGTGGTCGACAGATTAATCGGGATAATGTGGCTGTTGTCGATACCCGCTTTGTCGTGAACTACTTTCACAATACGCCAGACCATCGTTTGATATTTGGTGGGGGAGAAAACTATTCGCCCTATTTCCCCCGCGATATCAAAGCCTTTGTTCGAAAAAACATGCTCAAGATATATCCGAATCTCGCCGATGTGAAAATCGATTACGGATGGGGAGGAACGCTTGCTATCACCATGAGACGAATGCCGCATTTTGGACGTGAAGGGAACCACGTATATTGGGCACAGGGGTACTCTGGTCACGGTATTGCCATGGCTAACATGGGAGGCAAAATAATTGCCGAAGCAATCATGGGTCAAGCAGAACGGTTCGATCTTTTCGCTAACCTAACCCACTTTCCTTTCCCTGGCGGGCGCTGGCTTCGGTGGCCTGGCTTGGTTGCTGGAATGCTGTATTACTCTATGCTGGATCGTCTCTAAATATCATCAATAAGAAATTCCGATTGACGCTCTGGCCAGCTTGATCTCCGAATCTTCGCATGGCCGTCGCCGATCAACAGTACTGCTCCCGACGCTAATAGACATCTCGGAACCGCGGCTTATTGAGGCTGGTCGCTATTCTAATTCTTTTTGCTTCTAATGACTCGGTGGCTCGCTACCCCTTGGACTCTGTCGCCCACAAGGCTGCTACCTCAATGCTGCTCCTGTGTATGAATCGCTTTCCAGAAGTCGTGGCGGCTTGCTGGAGCGTGTTTCCAGGTCGCTGCTCAGCGGTTTCATTATTTACCTGGCTCGTCACCCAGGTGGCAGGTTGATCAGATTGTTTCTGGCAAAATGCGCTGAGAATAAGGCTATTTCACTATGATAAAAACAAGGCGTTTTTTTCCCTGCAAAGTAATGCTGACTAAATGTTGAGCAATGGGTAGAAATCGTTAGCAGTTGCTATTTACATCATGGCTAACGCCGCTTATTGTACGGCTAAGTTTTCAAAAGTGTCAGGTTTGAAAACAATATAAGGTTTAAAAATGTAAGTTATTTTAGGGGAAGTTATGGAAGTTAGATATACTCGGTTGGGTGTGGCTTTGCTGACGGCAGCGTCGTTTGCAATACCCAGTGCTCTGAAAGCGGCTGATTCTCGGCGGCTGGAAGAGGTAGTTGTTACCGCGGAGCGAAAAGAATCGTCGGTGCAGGATACCTCGATTTCAATTACAGCCTTTACATCTGAAATGATGGATGATTTTGGCATACGCAATCAGTCAGATTTGCAGAAT
>DNHK01000255.1 GCA_003485905.1 Gammaproteobacteria bacterium
AAGCATTTCTAACGCTCTCGCTCGACTAGTAACACCATCCAGGCGTGCTTCATTCGGCCAATATTCCGTAGCCCGCACCACATGATTATGATTGTCAATTAAGCCCGGAACTACGGCCTTTCCCAGCAGATCTATAATTTGTGTTTCAGGGCCCGCTAATTCACTTATCGCTTCAGTAGTGCCCACAGCGACAATTCTATCGCCCGCTACAGCAATTGCTTGTTGAATCGAGAAGTAGTCATCCACGGTAATTATTTTACCGTTGGTATATATCTGGTCTGGTACTTCCTGTGCACTCAACGAAAGAACAACTGCGGACTGAACAATTAAAACTAGCACCCCTAACTTTAAAAAGTTCATTTTGTCTTCCTCTATTTAGTAATTGCAGTAGTCCGCCAACAAGCTGACGAAAGAGCTAATTCACACTCTTACTGCCAATTTGTAACGTTGATAAAACCCGACAAAAACGCAATGGTCCAAGCTTTATTTGATGAACTTTTAATTGACCAGAATGCAGACACGTGCAAACGTGTGCGCCAATTGATGGTAAGTCACAGCAATTCAATTATCAATGATCGTAAGCCCAATAGACCGAAATAAATTAAAATTTACCAGCTATCTCCAAAAACACTGAACACAACTAATCAATTTTAGAGGCACAAGGAACACAATGGGTTGCAGCCATATCAACTTTTAAGCGTTCGACAGGTATGGCCTCACCACATTCTACACAATACCCGTAATCACCACTGTCTATTCTAGCCAATGCGGCAGTGACTCGACGTAATTCGCCGACTCGACGCACATCAGTAGCTTTCGACATCTCCTGCATTTGCATTGCATCCATCCGCGACAACCGACCTACACGCGCCTGATCAAGCTCAACAGCACCGGATGCTTGTCTGCTCAGTTCGCTAACACCAAGTAGCTCCTCTTGTCTATCGAGCAAGCCCTGCTCAAAGGACTTAATATCTAACTTAACATTCATTTTAATGGAATGAATTCAACCACTTTTTGCCCACGTTCCAACCCGTACGCTCCGGTTGGTAAATCCAAGTCGAAGGCCGTATCTAATTCGTTAAGCTCATCAGCACGCTCTAGTTCCAGATCGCCGAATTCAAATAAATCAACATCCAACAAATGACTTGGAGTAATACGCTGCATCGACCGAAATACATTTACCACTCTGCCAGGCTGTTCGCGCTCCCAGGCTGCTAACATTGTTTTAACTTTTTTTCGGGCAAGATTTTCTTGTGACCCACATAAATTACAAGGAATAATAGGGTACTTTTGAACGGCAGAGAACTTGGCGATGTCTTTTTCCCGGCAATAAGCCAAAGGACGAATCACAATATTCTGCTTGTCATCGCTGATCAATTTAGCGGGCATGCTTTTCATACGCGCGCCGTGAAACATATTCAAAAACAACGTTTCCACCATATCGTCCATATGGTGTCCCAAAGAAATTTTGGTAGCCCCAAGCTCCTTGGCAACACGATAAAGAATACCTCGTCGCAATCTTGAGCAAAGAGAGCATGTGGTCTTACCCTCAGGGATTTTTTCTTTCACGATACTATAAGTATCTTCCTCGACAATACGGTGCTCGACACCCAAAGCTGTTAAGTACTCAGGTAATACATGCTCTGGAAACCCAGGTTGCTTTTGATCAAGGTTAACGGCCACCAACTCGAAATTTATCGGAGCTGTTTTCTGCAAACCAAGAAGAACTTCAAGCATCGTATAAGAATCCTTACCCCCGGACACACACACCATCACCCGGTCACCTTCGGTGATCATACGAAAGTCTTCGATGGCCTTACCAACATTGTGGCGCAAGCGTTTTTGTAATTTATTAAATTCGTAGGTCTTCATACTTTTACTATTCTATGCGATGTAATGTGTGAAGGTAACTGTCTGATTGCTTAGAAGTGCATTAGCAAAGCGGAATTGATAAATTCAGTATATTGCCCCGTATATTTAAGGTTTAATAACGTTCGCCGTCACATACCTGTAATAAATGGGTGGCTAAATCCTTCATATGAAGAATACAATTCTTATTGTCGATGATGAAAGTGCAATTCGCGACATGGTTCGCATGGCGTTAGAAAATGCAGACTTTCAGGTATTTGATGCCGCAAGCGCTCATCAAGCAGAAGCCCTCATCGCAGAACAACAACCAGATATAATTTTATTGGACTGGATGATGCCAGGCGTTAGTGGTTTGGATTTCGCGCGCAAACTCAAAAATGACAAACAGCTTAGTCAAATTGGTATCATTATGCTTACGGCTCGAACTGAAGAAGATGATCGGGTTCGCGGACTGGATATTGGCGCAGATGACTTTATTAGCAAGCCATTTTCCACGCGAGAACTTATCTCACGAGTCAACGCGCTATTGCGCAGGATAGTAGAGCCTCTCACGAGCGAAGCTATAACAAGCGGTCGCCTGCAACTTGATACAGTTACTCATCAAGTTACGGCGGATAAGCAACTACTGAACCTCAGCCCCACTGAATTTAAGCTTCTACATTTCTTTATGTCACACGCTGAGCGTGTCTTCTCCCGAGTGCAACTCCTGGATAACGTCTGGGGGGAGAACATTTATGTTGAAGAACGAACCGTTGATGTGCATATTCGCCGCCTACGTAAGGTTCTTCAACGGTATAATTGTGAGAAATACATCAAGACAGTTCGCAGCGTTGGATACCGGTTCTCTGCTAATGAACATTAAAACTGTGGCAAATTGGAAAGTTAGTTCGTGGAAATGAACGAATGAAAGACGAAATTTATCGCTACTTTTTGGTGGGCGGTATAGCAACCGCAATCGGCCTAATGCTGGATCAACTAATACTATGTTGGTTGATTGGTGCTATAGCGATTATATTTTGGCAATATAATCGCTTCAGGCTTTTATACAACTGGATTGATCGGCCAAACAAGAACCCCATGCCATATACCACCGGGGTGATTTCCGATATTGCTAGCAGAATTGATCGACTAAAAAAAAGCAGCCGACAACGCAAAAAGCGACTCCAGCAGTATATGAGCCAATTCCAGCGTGGCGCATCAGCACTACCCGATGCCTTAGTTATACTAGATGGCCACGGCCAAATTGAATGGATAAACGACACCGCAAAAAGATACCTCGGCATTCATTGGCCTGGGGATATTAAAAGACCAATTGGTAACCTTATTCGCAATCCTGATTTTACCAAGCTACTGTCTAACGTGCTGTTAGATGAATCAGGACTAACACCCAAACAATCGACCACCGAGTTTCCCGCGCCGGTCGGCGAACGGTTGGTGCTAAGCACGTCTATCGTTCCTTATGCGAATGGCCTGTATTTACTTATCGCACGTGACGTTACTCGCCTAATTGATGTAAATGCTATACGTAAAGACTTTGTGGCAAATGTCTCTCACGAGTTAAAGACACCCCTAACTGTTTTTAAGGGCTATGTTGAGGTGCTGCAGGACAACAAAGACCTTGACGAGCAATCTATGCACGCCCTGTCAGTAATGCACGAGCACAGCAATCGTATGCACGCGATAATTGAAGATCTGCTGTTCTTATCCAAATTGGAACATGAACCCGAGCCTACCGGTACAGCACCCGTATTAGTGTCGGAGCTGATCGCGGAAATCCACCAAGTTGCACAGGCTGTAAGTGGTGACCAAAAGCACCTGTTTAAATTTGAATTAAACCCCAACTTAATGATCGAAGGTTCTGTTGATGAACTTAGAAGTGCGTTTACAAACTTGATCATCAATGCAGTTAAATACACTCCAGCGGGGGAATTAATCAAAGTCCATTGGTATCACAATAAATCCGGTGGACACTTGGAAATTATCGATACCGGGCCAGGAATTCCTGAACGCCATCTATCGCGCCTTACTGAGCGTTTCTATAGAGCGGATGCCGATCGATCAAGGGATAAAGGTGGAACCGGATTAGGCCTAGCCATCGTCAAACACGAGTTACAACGGCATCAGGCAACGCTAACCATCGAAAGTGAACTACAGGTGGGAAGTACTTTCCGCTGCTCGTTCCCTGAATCCCGAATTCGTGAGATTCAACCCAACACATCCAAACTAAAAGCTTAAGTAACTCTTTTTCTTTCCAGACTTAACTACTTTTAGTCTCAGTTTTGGATTGGGAATGACGAACATCATCTCCCTCAACCAAATAAATCACATACTCAGCGATATTTATACAATGATCCCCTATGCGTTCCAGAGAGCGTAGTGACCACATTACGTTCATGTCATTAGATAAATTTTCAGGGTGATCAGAGATTTGTGATAGTAATTTCTCCGTTGCGGCATGGTAAGCCGAATCTACACCTCTATCTTGATTCACCACAGACCGAGCCAATTCCACATCGAACCTAGCAAATGAGTTGAACGCATCACTGGTCATCTTACGAACACGTTTACCGATTTTTTCAAATTCTTTATATCCAGCGCCTGCTTCGCCGTCTTCCGACAGCTTAATTGCAAAGGAGGCAATATGTTTAGCCTCATCCCCCATACGCTCAATGTCAGTAATCGACTTTAGCGCCGCAAGCAGCATCCTTAAATCTGATGCAGCTGGTTGCCGTAAAGCCAGAATAGTCGCGCACTCAGCATCAATATCGAGTTCCATAGAGTTAATCGCACGCTCTTTGTCACGCACCTTTTGTGCGAGTCGAGAGTCACCTTCTATCAATGCGGTAATAGAATCATTGATTTGAGCCTCGACCAAGCCACCCATCGCGAGGACACTTGTTTTTACCCTTTCGAGGTCGTCATTAAACTGACTCGAAATGTGTTTATGTAGATTTAAGTTTTCGTTCATGGTGATCTCTAGCAACGTGGTTTACTAACCAA
>DNHK01000141.1 GCA_003485905.1 Gammaproteobacteria bacterium
AGGTTCGACTCCTGTCGGGTGCACTAACGATTTCAATACGTTAGCCAAGTTGAATGTTACCACGCTTCTTTATGAGTAAGCATGGGGTAAGTGCGCGTGAGCAAATCATTGCTCATATACCCATGCGCCTAATCAGTGTCGGAACATCAACGTCAACGTCTGCAACGCGCTTACAGGCGTCGCAGAACATGTGAGGGCCTTGTTAGCAAAGGCGGCATCATAGGCATTGCTGACAGGAGGGCATTTTAAAGGCCACAGGCGCGACTTTTCTTGATGGGCAAAGGTGTTGGCATCAAAAGCCTTAAGGCCGCCACGTTCCCATCCAAGGCCCTCTCGATACATATCCACGTCATCGCCATTGATATCTGGGCAGCATCAGTCAGGTGGAGTATAGAAGTTTGGCAAGCCAAATGAGAAGGTAACTCTCCACTTTAACGGAACAGTTCTAGCCTGCTATGTGCCATAAACAGAAGTTGCCAACTTTCAGAACCCGTTGATATCTGGCAGTGATTATATCAGCCAGCACGCCCATACTGCACAAAAGCAAAGGTGCTATAGGACTACGGTTCAATTTAGGTCTCGGGCGAACTGGCGTATTGACGCAAAATAATGTTTCAAACAATAATTACTCTGCGATCATCCATCCCAGACATTAAGCTTCATGTCGTTAGGGGGAATGAAAAACCGCTGATAGATAATAGGTTCATCACGGAGAGTGAAGTTCAATACCTCTAACAGCATCATCATATCACCCGGCTTAACGTCAATACTATAAGCGGCTTCCTCCGTTGCAGCGACAAGTTGCAGGTTACGGATAACCCTTAGGATTGGTGCATTAAATCGGTCATTAATGATGTTACGAATATGAACCATGCCTAAGGTATCAGGATCAATATCGAGAAGCGGACGAAAGCGCCCGCCATCTAAAACAAACTCACTGAAAATCTTAAAAGTATTTCCAATCGAAAGATGGCGCACAATCCGGATATAGGAGCGTCGAGGTTTCAGAAATTTTCCCCATGGGCCGTCATCACTAATTTCCATGATTTCCACTTTATCAATTTCAATATTTAGAGTTTTGATCTTGCCGGAATCGGGTGCCTCATCATCGAAGAAGCGAATGAAGATGTAGTCTCCCTCATTAATTTCAGATATGAAAGTACCTCGCCCTCGGCTACGGTGAACGATTCCCGCATCGACAAGGCGGCGCATAACGGCCTGGATCGTACCCTCGCTGACTGGCAATGCTCTTGCCATTTCGCGTTCAGCCGGAAGTTTGTCTCCTGGACGCCAATACCCAGCATCGACGGTTTTTAGGAAAGCATTATATATACGATCAGCTTTAGCCCCATCGGAATTTTCATACCCGTTGAGAAGAGCATGTAGTCGAATGTCGCTAAGGGTCATAAATTTTGATCCCTGATCAAGTTTTATTTCTCGACTTGAGCCAAGCAGCTGGACCAAAACGCCAGCAAAAGAACAATGTAAGGACTAAGAATGCCAGAGAGATCGGACTACTAAACATGATCGTCAGATCGGACTTATACATGAGCATGGTTTGGCGCAGAGCCATTTCGAACATCGGTCCCAGTAGAAACCCAATAACCAGACAAACAATGGAAAAGCCGGATTTGCGCATAGCATACCCGAGACCTGCAAATGCCAGCATCAAGCCAACTTGAAACATCGAATTGGTCGGTATGTAGACCCCAGCAATACATAAAACCACGACCACGGGCAGGATAATACTTTTGGGCACATTCATGAATACAACCCAGAACCGAATGCCAATGCGGCCAATTATAATGTGAATGAGATTGGCCATCAACATACAAGCGAATATGCTGTAGACGAGCTCGCCATGGTCGACCATCATCATTGGTCCGGGGACGACGCCGTGGATCATAAAAGCACCAACCATCAATGCGGCAGCAAGGTTGCCAGGAATACCCAGTGTAATGGTTGGGATCAGGTTTGCACCGACGACAGCACTATTTGCGGCTTCCGTTGCGGCGATACCTTCCAGATGCCCGGTGCCAAATTTCTCTGGCGTCTTAGACATACGCTTAGCTGCGCCGTACCCAAGAAAGGCTGCCAAAGAAACGCCCAGTCCCGGGAGCATCCCGACGGCGGACCCAATACATGAGGATCGCAGCAAAGTCTTCCACGTGGACCAATACTCGGCAGGGCTCAGGGTGTTCGCTACAGTATCCTGACAAGCATCAACATTTGTGGCATCTTTCCCGTTTCTTCGAAGATCAAAAATCTGCGAGATAACGGAACTCAATGCCAGTGTGCCGATCGCCATCGCATTTATGTTCATACCGTCAAACAACTCTACTTCGCCGAAGGTCATGCGTTGCGTACTGTCTACGGGGTCGAGACCGATGGTACTAAGGAATACGCCTAAGGCAGCTGCAAGCAAACCCTTAATTAAGGATTTTCCAGCCAACGCTGCGATCAAGGTGAAGGAGAATAAGATGATAGAGGTGAACTCGGGGGGCCCGAATCTAAGCGCGATGGCGGCAAAAGGCGCGGCAAGTAAAATTAGAACACAATCGGAGAACAGATCACCAAATACCGAGGAATAAAGGGACATTTTCATGGCTTTAATTGACTTCCCAGCTTTCGTTAGCGGGTAGCCGTCGCGGGCCGTTGCTGCTGATTCAGGTGTCCCCGGTGCATTGAGTAGAATGGCAGGTATAGCGCCACCAGAAGTCCCCCCTTTGTTGACTCCTACCAGAAACCCGACGGCAGCCACTGGGGACATATAAAAGGTAACAGGGATCAGAATGGCTAGAGCGGTGATACTACCCATGCCAGGCAGGACGCCAAAGATGATGCCGATAACAATGCCCATCGTGATGAACATAAGGTTATAAAGGGTGATTGCATTTTCAAAACCGCCTAGAAGATCAGACAACATAGAG
>DNHK01000277.1 GCA_003485905.1 Gammaproteobacteria bacterium
AATTGAAATCTCGGTGGGAGTTTGTCTCAGACACTGTAATGGGTGGGGTCTCTCAAGGGCGTATTGAAGAGGTTGATATTTTTGGTCGCCATGCAACGAGGCTAAAAGGTGATGTCTCCCTCGATAACAACGGCGGCTTTGTTCAGATGGCCTTTGATATCAATGATGATGTCAGCCCGTTCGATGCATCTGGCTGGGACGGACTTAAAATTGATGTATTAGGAAATGATGAGACCTACGATCTACGTTTACGCACATCCGACTTAACCCGACCCTGGCAGTCGTACCGAGCAACCTTCATAGCGTCTCGCCAATGGACAACGATTAGCATCCCTTTTGCCAACTTCACACCCCACAAGACAGACACACCTCTAAATCGGCAGTGTTTACGTAGAATTGGTATATTGGCAATTGGGAGGGTCTTCTCGGCTGATGTTTCTGTATCATGTGTCCGACTTTACTAAATTCAGAAGTAAACCTGAATTGTTGCACCATAATATTACCAAATTGGGGTGTTCCAAAAACCCCTCGTGAATTAAGCAAAATAAGGCCCACTTTTCTGCGCTTTTACCCATAGCAGACAGATGTCTCTAAAACATTTGTTTATGGAACAATTATCTGTTATTATATTCAGCTTAGATGGGAGTGCCGAAGCATGTCTTTCGTAATCTTTGGAATGGAACAGCCATAGTGTCTAATAAGGTAGCACTTTACCTACGCGTATCGACAGACGGTCAAACGACCGACAACCAACGCATCGAGTTGGAGAGTGTCGCGCGTCAACGTGGATGGGACATCGTTGCTCAATATGATGACAACGGTGTAAGTGGCGCGAAAGGCCGTCAGCACCGCAAGCAGTTCGATGCAATGATTAAAGCCGCGACCCGAGGTGAGTTCGATATGATTGCCGCATGGTCAGTCGATCGACTAGGCCGCTCTCTTCAAGACTTGGTATCCTTCTTAAATGAACTGCAGAGCGTTGGCTGCGATCTCTATCTCCACCAGCAAGCCTTAGACACATCAACGCCAGCAGGACGCGCCATGTTCAGCATGTGTGGGGTCTTTGCAGAGTTTGAGCGGTCTATGATCCAAGAACGGGTTAAATCTGGCCTGCAACGCGCACGGGCCAAAGGAACGGTACTTGGACGCCCCCGTGTATCAGCAAGCAAACGGCAGTCCTTGATGAAGGCATATAAGGAGGTTGGCACTGTTCGCGGCGCTGCCAGGCTGGCAAAGGTACCAGTCGCAACTGCGTCACGTATCATTAAAGAGGAGACAGCTTAATTATGGCCAAGGTATTCGAGCCTCTGACCGAGAGCTTGTTCTGGAAGATCATCGATCAAACTGAACCTCATTGGCTGTCATCGGATGTTTCCTGCGTTCTTGGCTACGACGTAACCAAATGGGAAGAGATCAACTCTACGACCATCAGGGTCGAATTTGAAACCCGTGAGTGCGAGGATCCAGACGATGATGAAAAGACGTACTCCAACAAGTTCATCTGTCTGATGGCCTTCGACGCAGATGATGGCTGGCATATAGATAGCGATCACATCAAAACCTAACGCCGTAATTCAGTTTGACTAAATGATGATATGTAGCGAGGCGATTAAATGACTACAGGCAGAGGCGGAAAGCGGGATGGCGCAGGCCGGAAGCTAGGATCAAAGAATAAACTCACGATTGCACGCGAGGTCGTCGCTGAAGTTATTCATGCTGACGATCCGAAAAAGCTGACGGAGGCTGTGCATGCTCGAGGGTATCAGATGCTGCTCGAGCTTGAGCGAATTGTTCTAGACCCTACACAGCCCGTTGCAGCTCGTATCATGGCGGCGAAGACAGCGTTACCATTTATGGTGCCAAAGCAGGCTGAGCATGAAGAGAGACAAGAGAAGTTTGGTGAAGAATTAATAGCGCGAATACATGCAGGGCGTGAACGAGTGCGGAGCAAAAAGTTACATCAAAGTACGATAGAATTGAGCATTTAGGAGGCTGTGCGAATGAAAAACCCTAAACAGAGTTAAAAAGACATCTTCATGATTTAATTAGTAACCGTTTCATTCTCACTCCCATCTGTTTTATGTTTGGAACTTTTCTATCTTGATTCTATTAAAACTTATTTTGGTTGGGAACTGTGATTCTTCTCGCAGATAGATTATCTGACAATTAATTGAGGCTATTTATGTGCACGGAAGGCATTGGTTTAAGGACATTTGTTTTTGAGTCCTATTTCTCAAAGAAAACCAGTAGAATTATCTGTAGTATTTAGAGAGTTCATATCGGAAATTTCACCGAAGTAGTGCTAACCCCCTGCTAACTCCTCTTACAGGGTCTTCTTTCTGGGTTCAGAAGGAAATGCGTAAAGGGTCTAAAAAGGTATTGTTGTTGTGTTGTATGTCTACAAGTTATCGACTTAGAAATTAGATGTGAGAGTATTTTATAGAACAATCCTACCAACTATGATTTTTAAATATTTCTGTTACACTTTCCCTATGAAACCTATTCTCACCACACTTTGCCTGACGATTGCCGTGCTTCTTGGAAGT
>DNHK01000200.1 GCA_003485905.1 Gammaproteobacteria bacterium
ATATCGAAGCAGAAGCTATATGTTTATCCAATGATCTATGGACAAGGTTGGGGATAAAGCAGCCCACTTTAGAGCTAAATAGTTTAGGTAGTGCTGCTGGTAGATCGTCGTACCTGCAAGCATTAAAAGAATTTCTGGAGCCGCATAAAGAGGAGCTAGATAAGGATAGCCAGAACAGGCTGGATGGCAATGTACTTAGAATTCTGGACAGTAAGGTAGCAGCGACCCAGGATATTTTAGATTCTGCACCGAGTATTCTCGAGTTCTTGAATGAAGATGAACTTACTCAGTTTGAGGAGTTACAGAATCTTCTGAAAGCCTTGGGAATTCCGTACACCGTGAATGAACGTATGGTGCGGGGCTTGGACTATTACAATAATAGGGTTTTTGAGTGGGTACATTCTGATTTAGGAGCGCAAAGTACCGTTTGTGCGGGCGGGCGCTATGATCATCTTTCAGAACAGCTCGGCGGTAAACTGGTACCGGCTTTTGGTTTTGCTTTAGGGTTAGAGAGACTTCTAGATATTATTGAAGCTACTGGCCAGTCATCAGGGAGTCCGGTTCCGCATATCTATTTTATTTCTGAGGGTTCTGCTNNACGAACACAAGCTTTTGTTTTAGCTGGTGCGCTCCGTAATGCTGGTCATTCTGTGCAAATGCACTGCGGCGAAGGGGCATTTAAAAATCAAATTAAACGCGCCGATAAGAGTGGGGCAACGCTCGCTGTTATTTTAGGAGACGATGAGCTTAACGAAGGTAAAGTAACAATTAAATTGTTGCGTGATAATAGTAGGCCGCAGCATCGAATTAATATGGAGCAGTTGGTTTCCAGCGTTACGGAATTACTAGATTAAATGTTTTGCGTAATTGTAATTTGGTGAAAAGTTGAATAGTTTGTAAACGGCACTTAACGATAGTTTATTTCCGTCCATCAACTGGTATGATGCGCAGCCTTGAGTATTGTGGAAAGTACTAAAAAGAGAGCAACGGACCAGAATTAAAAAAGGCGCTGCGAAGAACAGTTTTAAAAGCGCTCGTAACAGTTGTTTATATAGAATTAATTTAGTTGAGTTTAATTAAGCATGGCAAACGATATAATTTTAACTGACGAAGAACAAGCAGAGCGTGTTAAAGCCTGGTGGAAGGAAAACGGTACATCGGTGATTACGGGTGCCTTGATTGGTATAGCTGCAATTGCGGGCTATAACTATTGGCAGACCCAGAAGAACGATGGCTTGGAGCAAGCATCTGCGCAGTACAGTCTGCTACTTGGTGCTATGAATACTCCAGATAGTGCGACAGCACGCGAACTAAGTCAGTCAATTCTTGATGATCATGCGGGCACCGTCTATGGTACTAAGGCCGCATTAGTGCAGGCGAAATTGTATGCAGATAGCGGCGATCTGGCTAATGCATTAGATAGCTTATTACTTGCCAAAAACAATTCTGCTGAGTCAGGTTTAACCCACGTGGCGAACCTGAGGATAGTTCGGATTTATTTGGAACAAGGTGAGATCGAGTTGGCGGAAGCAGCCCTAAACTCAGAAACGAATAGGGTAGGATTTGAGTCTCAGTACTTGGAACTTGAAGGCGATATTGCTTATGCCCAAGGTGATGTGGATTTGGCACGAGAAAAATATACAAGCGCAAGCGAGTCGCTTACTGCTGATCCAGGTTACGCAAACGTTTTACAGATCAAATCTGAAGCGCTTGGCACAGGTTCAGATGATGTTGTTGCTGACGTGCAATTTGAGATATCGTCAGCTAGTGTTTCTCCGCTTAATGACACACCGGAGCAATCCGAAGTGTCCGTAGTTAGCGATGAAGCAAATAGCGATGAAACAGCTGATGATGCAGCGTCTACTGTTGAAAGTATTCAAAACTAACCAAATATGAATATAAGACAGCTATCGATATTAATTCTAATTGGAACAGCATTTCTAGTCAGCTGTAGTCCATCAAAGAATTCGATAATTCCGGAATTGGAGCCTGCTGAGCGACCAAAGTTCGATAAGACTCAGTCGATCGTAAGAAATTGGTCAGTCAGCTTGGGCGCTGGGTTTGATAGCGCACACGTAGGTTTAACACCCAGGTTGGCGGGTGAGAATATATATGCTGCATCGCCCGAAGGTCGAGTGGTTGCAGTAAATGCTGAAACAGGAAAAAGAGCCTGGACTGTAAATTTAAGGGAGTCAGTTTCCGGAGGCGTGGGCGCAGGCATTGGTTTGATATTTCTAGGCACCTATGATGGCAACGTATATGCCTTGGATGCAAGTACAGGTGCCACACGCTGGACAGTCCCTGTTACTAGCGTGGTTACGGCACCGCCGATGGCTTCAGATGGTCGTGTAGTGGTTCGAACCGCGGATGGTCGTTTGACCGGTTTAAATGTAGAGAATGGCGCTGAGGTGTGGAGTATCGTGCGCGAGGTTCCCAGCTTGTCATTACTTGGTGATGCTGAGCCATTACTAGAAGGTGGGGTGGCCATCGTCGGCTTTCCAAATGGCAAGCTGCTGGCTGCTGGTCTAGAAGAGGGACGAGTACTGTGGGAAATTCCCGTCGCGTATCCTCGAGGGCGTAATGAATTAGAAAGATTGGTGGATGTCGATGCTCCTACCAGTCTGGTGCGCGGAGTGTTGTTCTCAGCATCATATTCAGGTGCGATTATTGCGCTTAATGTCGAGGAACGGGCTACTATTTGGAACTCTGAAGTTGCAACCCATCATGCGTTTGCAATCGATACACAATATTTGTATGCGGTGGATCGTGATAGCCGGGTTGTGGCACTTGATTTACTAACGGGTCAAACTGTCTGGACTAATGAGCAACTACTTTATAGAGAGCTAAGTGCTCCCGCTAATCTAGGCCCATATTTAATCGTTTCCGATTTTGATGGGGTTGTTTATGTGATGGACAAGCGAAACGGGGATTTTGTTGGAGATTATAAGGTTGGTGGAGAAGGCTTGGTATCACAACCATTGATTAGGTTAGACCAGGCTTACTTGTTAAATACCAGCGGTGAATTACGCTCTATTTCCGTCGCTCGACGTTGAATCGAAATCCTTCGTAAGAATTTCTTCGTAAAAAACCTTTCATAAAGGTTCTCAATTTAACCGTAGAGTGCCGACGACTATAAGCAATCGTCTTTTACATCAATAAAGTAATCTGGCGCAGGATCGTGCGGAATAAACTGTGAAGTGTTGAGCTGGATAAATTGAATTTATTACGCGGCTATGAATAAAGAATTGGACACGGAAGAAGTGCTAAACCGGCCGGTAATAACGATCGTTGGTCGGCCGAACGTGGGTAAATCGACGTTATATAATCGTTTAACTCGAAGCCGCGATGCGATAGTGGATGATCAGCCAGGTGTGACGCGTGATCGAATGATAGGGGAAGGCCGTATTGGCTCAAAGCCCTATTGGATCGTCGATACAGGCGGTATTGAAGTCGAGGGAACTGAAATACATGACTTGATGCGTCGTCAGGTAGATTATGCAATTGAAGAGAGCGATGCGGTTCTATTTATCGTTGATGGCCGGGAGGGGTTATCAACAACCGATCGAGAAATTGCAGATCAGTTACGCCGCGAGGATCGCGTACCAGTGTATCTTTTGCTAAATAAGGCTGAAGGGTTAGATAAGGATATAGTGCGTAGCGATTTTTTCGAGTTAGGGTTGGGAGAGCCGTATCCGGTATCTTCAAAAAACGGTGATGGGATTCGACGACTAATGGATATGGCACTTGATACTGTAGAAGCGCATAGCGACTTTAACCTGCCTTCTGATGTACCTAGGATTGCAGTTGTTGGACGGCCAAACGTGGGTAAATCAACCTTAATTAATCGCCTCATCGGCGAAGATAGACTGGTTGTCTATGATTCTCCGGGTACTACCCGGGATAGTATTTACGTGCCGTTTGAGTCTCAAGGTGAACAGTACGTATTGATCGATACTGCTGGCATGCGTAAGAAAAAACGTATTGACGACCGGCTCGAACATTACTCTGTACTCAAAACAGTTCAAGCTATTGAGCACGCGCATGTTGTATTGATGGTTATGGATGCGCAGGCAGGAATATTTGAACAGGATCTTCGGTTGCTTAGTTTGATACTAGAGAGAGGGCGTTCCACTCTTTTAGTATTGAATAAATGGGACAACCTAAGTAATTATGAAAAAAAACGTCTGCGTGACATGTTTGATCAGAAGTTTAGATATTCAGGGAATTTTGCGGAACTGCCTATATCTGCTCTGCACGGTACTGGTGTTGGTAAAATATTGCCGATAGTTAGAAAGATATATGACTCGGCACTAACGGATTTGGGTACAGGCCGATTAAATCGTGTACTCGCTGCCGCGACAGAACGACAAGAACCGCCCATGATTGGTTTTCGTCGGATCAAGATCAAGTACGGTCATCAAGGAGGTAAAAACCCCCCGCATGTAGTGTTGCATGGTAATCAGTTGGACAAACTACCGAAAACCTACAAACGCTATATCGCTAGTTGCATAGAAGACGCTTACGATATGGTCGGTACCCGAGTGCGGCTAAGCTTTAAGAACAGCGAAAACCCGTACGAAAGTACGAGCGGCGCCAAAACAAGATAAGCAGAGTCACAGGGAACATTATGATACTTTCTTGCAGCAATGCTTTGACGTTGTGGGCGATAACCGTTGGCTCAAAAAAATCATTTCGATGTACGTTTAAGAAGATAGGGTTATCACTGATTTGATAATTCATATTCCACGGCCACCCGATGACAAGACCCGCTGGTTCACTTAGATCCAGACTAACCCAGTCAATAATTATGTGGCTTCCTATGCCCAAAAAAAATAAGCTTGGAATAACAAGATATAATGGACTATCTTTTATTTTGAGCCAAATGAATAGACTCATTGAAATAACAACGGAGAAGGTGATTGAGTGCATAACCGTACGGTGCCCTATGCCAGGAACTATCAAGTCGAAATCAGGCAGGGTGGCAGTAAACACCGATAGAATTATTATGGGTAAATACCTTAATCTATCTGGGAAAAACAGCGCGAGGATGCTAACGCCGGCCAGTGAGTGCGCAACGGGTGATGCCATTGGTTGGATGCCAGTTGTAAATGAAACTCATCCTAGCGCTTTTTTTGTTGCAGGTAAAAGAACGGTTATTAAGCTCAGCATATATGGTTGGATTCGCGCTTTGACGTTACCTTTGTTGGCAGTTACTTTTACGTGAAAATTCTTTTCCTAGCCCCGCAACCATTTTACATTGAGCGTGGCACTCCAATCGCCATCGATTTGTTGCTCAAGGAACTGAGCACTCGGGGGCATGAGGTTCATTTGCTTACCTTCCCTGGCGGGCAACATAGAGACTACGCTGGTTTGACCATACAGCGGCTGCGTGACTCGCCAGCATATTATCAAGACAGCCTGATTCCAGGGTCGAAGCGTCCTATTGGGCCGGGTTTTTCATTGGCGAAGGTATGGCTAGATATGCATATGCTAATCGCTGCGTGGAGCCAAATTGCCAGTGGTGAATATGATCTGGTTCACGCAGTTGAGGAAGCCGGGTTTATTGCATGGTTACTTAAAAAACGATTTGGTACACCGTATGTATACGATATGGATTCACTATTATCGGATCAAGTATGTGCGGCTTTACCGTGGTTATCTCCTCTCAAGGGAGTTATGCGTTGGTTGGAATCTAAGGTAGTGCGCGAGGCGTGTGTCGTAGCACCTATGTGTGAAGATATTGCCCACTTTGCGCGTGCATACCGCAGTCATGGGATTCATTTAGTAAAGGACGTGGCCCTCTTCGATGATATATCAGGCGCACCTATAGAAGATTTGCGAAAGACTTTAAAAATTACCGGCGAAATGATTTTGTACGTCGGGAACTTAGAGGGTTATCAAGGAATTGATTTGCTACTAGAAGCCTCTCAATACACGTTTAAGCGGAATAAAACGGCAACTCTGGTTATTGTCGGAGGGAGCAATAAGCATATAGCTAAGTACAAAGAAGTTGTTGGATCTCTCGGGATTAGTTCACGCGTTCGGTTTGCGGGAACCCGCTCAGTAGAGCATTTGGCTGATTTTCTTTGTCAGGCGGATATTTTGGTATCGGCGCGTTCACAGGGCACAAATACGCCGATGAAAATCTACTCTTATCTTTATGCTGGTGTGGTTACCGTGGCGACACGCTTGCCAACTCACACACAAGTGTTAAATGACGAAAATTCAAAACTTGCTGATGCAAACGCGGCAAGTTTTGGCGATGCCATGTTGGCGATGCTGCAAGACGAACAACTGCGGCTTCAGTTAGGTGCAGCAGCCCATGAATATGCGAAACAGTCTCATAGTCAGAGTAGTTTTAAACAGGCGGTTGGTGATTTGTACGTGGCGGTAAGTGACGTTTTAGGCATGCCACACTCTGTCGAGGGATTAAGTTCGGCGTTATCTAGCCAATTGGTG
>DNHK01000436.1 GCA_003485905.1 Gammaproteobacteria bacterium
CCAAAACATTGAGCCAAGTCACCGGACTATATACGGTAATTGCCTCCCAAGCCGCCTGCGGCACGAACGATCCAAGAAAGCGCCCAAACACGTCCCAACCAAACAACGTCAAAATAAATAAAGACGCCAAACCTGCAATAAATGCACCGACAGGCTCTCTAAAGAACGCTGCCGACAATAATGTAACCGCGAAACAAGTTCCCAAGAACAAGGCACATCCAAGGTAACTGGAAAAAACAAGTCCGAGATCAGGCTGGCCTAGATAAGCAACGGTCAGGCAGAACGGGAAGGTCATTGCCAAGGTAAGGAGTAGCAGAAAATATCCCGCAGCAAACTTGCCTAAAACAACATAAATTGGTCTTATTGGAAGTGCAAAAACTAATTCCAGCTCTCGGTTCGAGTGGCCATCTGACCAAGCGGACATGGCCAACGCAGGCACCAGAACAAGCGAGACCCACGGAATAAACACCAGTAGCAGCCTCACCGTTGCTTCGTCCGTCGTATAAAAGCTAGAAATCAGAAAAATACACGCGGCCAAAGCCAACAAGAATGCACCCTGAAAAAGATAGGTCAATGGCGCAAAAAACAACATCCGCAACTCATGAAAGAAAACCGCGGTAAACCCACCTTGTTCAATCGATTGACTGTCACTCATAAGGGCGTCTTCACTTATTTTCCGTGCTAACCCTGCCGAGTGCATCTTTAGTGAGTTGCCGAAAGCAGGCTGATAAGCGGCCGTTACTGTCAACCAAGTCAGCAAGGGGTGCGTCCTCGATACCGATCCCCTTATCTAAAACAATAACACGGTCACACAACTCTTCTGCTTCTTCAAGAATATGCGTTGAAAGAAGGATCGTTCGATCTCGACTGAGCTCCCTCACAAGGTCTCGAACTAAATCCTTTTGGTTAGGATCTAGCCCATCCGTTGGCTCATCGAGCACAAGCACGTGAGGGTCATGAATAATCGCTTGAGCAAACCACGCTCTTTGGCGCCAGCCCTTTGATAACTGGTTCAGAGGTCGACGCACTACCGAAGAGAGATTGAGACGCTGACTGATATGATCGATGGCGCTATCTAAACGCTCGCCAAAAAGACCATGCGCTTGTCCACAAAAACGTAAAAACTCTATGACACGGAGATGCCCGAATCCGTTTGGCGCCTCCGGTAAATAACCAAGCTTTGATCGCGCTTTCTGACTCTGCCTACGCACATCATATCCGCAGATACTGATGACTCCCTGGTCAGGAATCAAATAGCCACAAATCATGCGCATCGTTGTGGTCTTCCCAGCTCCATTGGGCCCCAGAAATCCAACAACGGAGTCGGATTGAAGCTTTAAAGAAAGGTTGCTAACTGCCTTAACATGGCCGAACGATTTAGATAAATTTGTAATCTCAAGCACGCGGAGCCCTGCCTCAAAACATCGGTTGATACAGTTTAACCAACGTTGTCTAATTCTTAACTAACTAGTAACTAGAAAGAAAGCCTGCCGCAATAAAAAGGCCAACGCTCATCCATGAAATTGCATATCCCAGTCTAGTGACAGTGGACAACACACGAGAGTTTTTTACTCCACACTTTTTCAAAGCCATAGGTCCCAGCATTGAAATTAAGGCCCCTAATACGGCTCCGCTAATAACAACCGGGCGGCTGGCGATCAACTGAAGGCCATCCATGTTAATTACGTTGCAGAAGTGTCACAACAAAACTAGGCCCTGCGGGAGTAGGCCTCCAAAAAGTCAGAATTCGTATCCGTTCCCTTAAAGCTCTTCATTGCCTCTTCGTGCAAGATTTCCATTGCGTGTCGCTTGTATTCATACGCTTCTGTGGAGTTCAGCATATCGAGGTTTCGAGGTCGGGGTAGATCAATCTGCAACATTTCCCTCACTGAAGCTGGCTTATTCGATAGCACGACAATGCTATCTGCTAAAATGATTGCCTCTTCTAGTTCAGAAGTCACAAAGACGTTGGTCCGCGCTTCTTGCTCGCAAAGTCGAAGATAGAACTCCTGCATCAACTGACGCGTCATCGCATCAAGACCTCGAAAAGGTTCATCCATAATCATCACGAGCGGTTGATTAATGAGCGCTCGGGCGAGCTCAGCACGTCTTTGCATACCGCCGGAAAGCTGAAGCGGATACTTGTCACGAAACTCTCTCAAGCCGACCGTGTCAATGATGCTTTCTGCCGCTCTCTTCAATTCATCCTTTGGCATATCTCCTCTCAACTGAGGACCAAAGACCACGTTCTGATAAGTCGTCAACCAAGGCATGAGGGCGGTCTCTTGGAACACCACCAGAGAATCCTTGCTAGGTCCCAGGAGCGGCTTTCCCTCCAAGGTAATTCGCCCTTCATCTGGTAACTCAAATCCTGCCAATAAGTTAACGATTGTCGACTTTCCACATCCTGAGGGGCCCACAATGGCAGTCAATTGATCGCGTTTTATGGTCAGACTAAGGTCCTTTACAATCGTCTCCCGGGCCCAGTCCTCTCCAAAGGATTTAGAGACATTCTCCAAAATCATGACATCAGATTGATTCACTTCTTCCATCTCCTTGCTTTTCTTTTCAAAACCTTTAACTGTCTATCTTCGATAGTCAGATCAATTAAGACCCTAAAACATTCTTCGCCAAGGCATCGAAATATGGCCCACGTAACGAATGAGACTGCTCGATATATAGCCCGCGAGACCGATGCTTATCATTCCAACAATCACCTGATCCATGACACCGCCCATATAAGAGCTCCAAATAAAGAAGCCGAGGCCACCACCACTCTGCTGACCGCCGCCAGAAATCATCTCTGCCGCCAAAACGACTTCCCAAGTGATACCCATACCCACTGCTGCGCCAATAAATATTGAGGGCATCGTACCAGGCAGAATAATCTTTCTGAATAGATCCCAACGGGTAGCACCCATTGACTGCGCAGCCCGCAGATATTGGATATCGATCGATCTTGCGCCCCCTAACACATTGATCACAACCGTATAAAAAGCGCCGAGGAATGTAACGAACATAATTGAAAGTTCGGTTGTCGGCCAGAAAATAATTGACGCGGGAACCCATGCTAATGGCGGAATAGGTCTCAAAATCTCAAACGGTGGGAAAAACAAACCTCTGAAATTTTTGTTTACTGCCATTGCGAGACCAAAGGGAATCCCAATCACCTGAGCAACGAGAAAACCAAAAAACACTCGGCCAAAACTCAAATACCAACTTTCCCAATAGCCGGGTTGGAGCACAACCTCGCTCCATCGAGCCACCACCAACGTTGGCGCGTCAATCTTTCCAACAAACGGCAACATAACTCCGAACCATTCATGGAAACGGAATCCTATCTCCCACAGGATTAGAAAGATCAAAATTGACGCGACTCCGCGTTTAAACGTTAGATCTGAAAAGATCCTTTTGAGTATCCCGCTGTTTTCTTTTTTTGATGACTGAGTCATCCTACTTCTCCATTTCTTTCGTTTTTCTGCACTGCTTACGCGAGCTCACGCTCACCTGCTTCAAAAGCCTTTACCGCCTCTTCATGCACGGCCTCTTTGGTTTCCTGCACGAGCACTCGGAACTCTTCAGAAGAAAGTAACCGATAATCTCGCGGCCTATTAATCTTTACATCAACGATCTTTTTTGTCTTTGCAGGTCGCGTAGTCATCACGACCACTCGATCTCCCAGAAAAATCGCTTCTTCGAGATCATGAGTGATAAAAAATATTGTGACTTTTGTTCGATCATAAACTTCCAATAAAGACTCATGCATTATGGATTTTGTTAACGCATCCATTGCTCGATAAGGTTCATCCAAGAGCAAAACTTTAGGGTCATTAATTAGCGCCCGAACTATCTCTGCGCGGCGCGCCATTCCAGATGACACCTCGCCCGGAAACTTGTCTGCAACGCCATCTAACCCTGCTTCCGAGAGCATCGTCATTGCTTTCTCTCGCGCATCTGCTTTAGACATTAGGCCTTGCACAACGGGCCCATAGGCGACATTATCCGCAAGCGTTTTCCAAGGAAACAGCGCGCCATTCTGGAACACCACCACACGATCTGCCCCCTGAGTTGCCAGCTGTTTTCCAGGACCACAAAGCATCTCGCCATCAAGGTCAATTTGACCCTCGGTGATCGAATGGAAACCGGCAATCGCGTTTAACAATGTCGTCTTGCCGCATCCAGAGGGGCCGACGATCATACACACTTCACCGGCGGCAATTTCG
>DNHK01000145.1 GCA_003485905.1 Gammaproteobacteria bacterium
GCGGCAATGCGGACGCACAATTGCCAGTTGAGGCGGCTGCCGTTGCCGATATAGTCGTTATAGCGACAAAGTGGGCCGATACCGAAGTGGCGGTAAAAAGTCTGGGTGATTTATCCGGTAAAATTATTCTCGACCCGACAAATGCTGTGCGCCGTGATGATGCAGGCATACGTTCTCATGACGTCGAAACGTCGACTGGTGAAATGATTCAGAGTTGGGCTCCGGGTTCGATGGTTGTAAAGGCTTTTAACACTTTGGGTGCAGCCACAATGGCAGACCCAGCTAGTGCCGGTGGCCCGATGACGATCCCAATTGCAGGTAACAACGCGTCGGCTAAAGCGAGAATTGCGGAGTTGGTTACCGGAATTGGTTTTGACGTGGTCGATATGGGGGATATTTCCGCTGCCCATGCCATTGAGCAGATGCTGATCGTACGCGGAAACGCGGCTGTTTTGGGATCACCATTCAACTACTATTTTCGGCCAGTACCAAAAAATTAGCGCGTACAAGAGTATTTGCTTCTTCGTCTATTTTAGATTTGGGTTTTGTACCAGTCGATCACCTGTTCGCCAGTCCAGATCAGAACGTCGGGTTTAGAGGTGATGTGTTTGTAGACTTGTTCTACGTATTTGTAGCGGTGAGGAGCACCTGAAACGTAAGTATGCATGCTGATTCCCATGATTCGGGTTATCTCGGCTGATTCTTCGTACAGGCGATCAAACTGATCGATGCAGCGTTTCGCGAACTCTTCCGACGAATGCTGCTGCAAGATCATTATAGGGATATCGTTTGTCTCCACTGGGTAGGGGATTGAATAAACCTTCTTACCCGAGGCAGTTTTTAGCTCTACGGGTTGGTCATCCAATGGCCAGTCCGCGACGTATTCGATACCAGCCTCTGATAATAAATCAAGCGTTTCCATGGTTTCGGTTAAACCCGGGCTCTCCCAGCCAGTCGGAGGTTTGCCTGTAAAGCTTTTGATTGCGTCGATAGTGCGTTGAATGTGTTCGGCTTGATTATCTAGCTTGTGCATGGGGCTCTGGATAAATCCGTGACCCATAAATTCCCATTCATGTTTTAAGGCCTCTTCGGCAATACGCGGATAGGATTCAAGAATTGTGCCGTTCATAGCCAAGGTAGGGGTAACGCCATACTCGTTAAATAGGTCGCGCAGACGCCAAAAACCAACCCGATTCCCATACTCGTGCCAGGACCAGTTGGGTACATCGGGTAGCAGGGGTTTGCCCATAGGCGGCGGTAATATAGTACGTGGTTGGGCTACGGTTGAATCCCAATGCTCCACGTTCATGATTGTCCAGGCCACCATGCGTGCCCCACCAGGTAGTTTTAGGGGTGGACGATCGACAATCGGCGAATAGGGTAGACGCTCTCTTGGTGATTTCATATTTAAGCTCCTTGTTTACGTTTGGTCGTTAAAGTTAGGTCGTTTCAGCTCAGCCATTTCTTCCATTACTCGGCAGACGCTGGCAGTATCCAGTTCGTCCATGCCTTTGCTTAAAGCTGCAGCGTATATATCTTTTCCAGCATCAAACATTGGAGTAGGGCACGCAAGGCTTTTGGCAAACTCATCGATGATCTTCATATCTTTTTGCCATACGCTCATTTTCATAGTGGGGTCATCATAACTGTCGGCAACCATCATCGGCCCTCGTAGTTCCAATATTCGTGAGTTGCCAGCACCATCGCTTATCACGTTCAATATTGTTGCAGGGTCGAGGCCAGCTTTCATTCCCAACACCATAACTTCAGCAGTAGCTACATTGTGAATATGTACCAAATGATTGGCGAGGAATTTCATTCGGCTGCCATTACCAAAATCGCCGACATAGAAATGTGATCTTGCGAACGCTTCGAACACAGGTGAAAGCGTTTCAGCAATAGCTTTGTTACCGCTGACATAGACTGACAAATCCCGCTCGACGGCCTGTGCGCCAGTCCCACTGATGGGGCAGTCGAGCAGGATCATGTTGCTTTTAGCTAGAGCGTCATGGGCTAACTGTTTATCTTCAAGTGTTAGCGTTGAGCATTCGACGACGACCAATCCATCTTTGCTAGCCTCTCTAATTCCGTGTTCACCTGTCATGACGTCGTGAAAGGTCGTGCTACTTGGCAGTGAGCAAATCACCACATCTGATAGGCTCGCCACATCTTTAGGTGATACGCAGGCATTGCCTCCGAGGGCTACAAGCGTTTGTACATTCTTTTTTAGAATATCGAATCCGCTGACATTGAAACCATTCGCCAGTAAGTTTCGGGCAAATGAACCACCCATGATACCTAGTCCGATGACGCCTACATTTGATGACATGTTGATTCCTATACTATTACTATTGTTGATGGTTTGAAGCTGTACCGCCAAGTGGTGGCTTACCTAAACGGTCTTTCGGTGCACCGAAAATAGCCTCGAACGCGAGAGCGACAGAGAGTAAATTTTCTTCTGAATTGGCCCGGGCGATTAATTGCAGGCCAACGGGCATTCCAGCTTCATCAAGTCCGATGGGTAAGGTTACGGCACAAAGATTGAGCGCATTTGCTGCCATGGTGTTGCTTAGGGCCGCCATATTCTTAATCGAATAGGTGGCTGGCTCTGCCACTTCTTCAACTTTGGGTGGGGAGATTGGAATAGTCGGGACCGCAAGCACGTCAACATTACTAAGTCGGTGGCTGGCCGGCTCCCAAAGGCGTTTTACTTGAGCAAGCGCTTGATTGTAATCAGATACACTGGCATCACGACCAGTTTCCATACGTGAGGCTACATTTGGATCTAAAGTATCAATCCAGTCGGGCAGCTCATCTAACAAATGTTGGTATCCTTCTGATGCGGCAATTGTTCCTTTCGCCATCGCTCGTACTGCTTCATAGGCCTCCTGAAAATTGATATTCGCGATCTTCGCTCCTGCTGTAGATAATTCAGCGACGGCATTCTCAACCAAATTCCCAATGTCGTCTTGAACCTGATCCCAGAAAAAGTCTTTAGTGGTGGCTATCCTGATGGTGTTGATATCGCGAGCAACAATAGGGTTTCCTGGTTTAGAGAATTTCGATTCAATAGACGTAAAAGCAAACACAAGGTCGGCAATTGATTTCGCAAGTATGCCTGGAGTATCAAAGGTGGTACTTAACGGCACGATTCCTTTTGTTGACCAACGGTCAAGTGTATTTTTGATCCCAACATTTCCGGTCATTGAAGCAGGAATACGCACGGAACCACCGGTGTCGGTGCCGAGTGCGACCAGTGCGGAGCCTTCCAGTAAACTGACCCCAGCACCAGCACTGGATCCACCAGGCACTCTGTGATCTTTAGTATCCCACGGGTTTCTCGGGGTATCCCAATGAGGGTTAGTCCCTAGACCACCAAACGCGAACTCAACGGTATGAGTTTTACCCGAAATTAGACACAACTGATCGCGAATGGACTTCACAACGGGGCCCTCTCGTTCGAATTCAGTGGGTAATTGCTTTGGTGAACCCGCGAATAGAGGATAACCAGTCACGCCATAAAGGTCTTTAACTGATATTGGTATACCTTGCAGCCCTCCAAGGTAGGTTCCCTTCCTAAAGGCAGCATCAGCTAACCTAGCTTGCTCTCTAATTTTTTCTGGCTGCCAGTTTTTATAGGCTTTAAGCAGGGCATCCCACCGGTTGTGGCAGTCGATGCTTTGCTCGCTGAGTTCGATGGGCGAAAGCGAACCGTCTTTAAGAGCAGTCGTAAGTTCAGAAAGAGGCCGATTTATCCAGTCAACCATAGTGCATATCTAATTTTGTAGTTGGTGAGCCATTTTATCGTGTTTGACTCGACTCATTAAAATTGGCGACTTACACTAACATAATTCTATTCAGTGGAGGCTAAGCGGTGGTGGAGCAGACTAGTAAAAAAGGATTGACCAAGGCAGATGTAGTTCGCAAGGGAAAACAACTATGTAATTGGGGTAAATGGGGAAAGGATGATGAGTTAGGAGTGCTGAACTACATTACGCCCGAGGATATTATCGAAGCCTCTAGATTGGTAAAGAAGGGCAAAGTATTTCGGCTGGGACTTGAGCTTGATGAAAATGGCCCGCAGAAAGGTTTGTTTGGTGGCCGCTATAATCCACTGCACCATATGTTGGCTACCGGTACGGATGCGGTTCAGGGCTTGCAGGACGCCGCTCCCGGGCTACGCTATGCCGACGATATGATTAATCTTCCCACCCAGGCGGCAAGTCAGTGGGATGCACTTTCGCATGTTTTCGCTGAAGATAAAATGTGGAACGGATATCCAGCTACTCTAGTCGACTCCAGAGGTGCGCATAAAAATGGGATTGAAAAATTTGCAAATAAAATGGTTGGTCGCGGTGTTTTGCTGGATGTGGCGCTGTATAAAAACAAAGATCGTTTGGCCGATGGTTATGGAATCACCATTCAAGATCTAGACGAAACAGCGAAATCGCAAGGTGTTGAGGTTCGGCGTGGTGATTTCGTTATTGTGAATACTGGCCAGCAGGCTGATTGCCTGGACAAAGGAGAATGGGGTGGATATGGGGGTGGGGATGCGCCGGGATTGGCGTTCGAGACTGTCGATTGGATTCATGAAAAGCAAATTGCCGGTATTTGTTCCGATACGTGGGGTATAGAAGTACGCCCTAACGAAACCATTGATGGCACTAATCAGCCGTGGCATTGGGTGACTATTCCTTATATCGGCATTGTCCACGGTGAGATTTGGTATTTACGTGAGTTAGTGGCTGATTGTGCACAAGATGGCGTGTACGAGTTTTTCCTGTCAGCCCCGCCACTGGTAATTCCGCGTGGGACTGGATCTCCGATTAATGCTCAGGCTATTAAATAGTTCTGTCGCCGGAGTGCTAGTTGGAGATATACTTTGGTCAAATTAGTGTTGAAAAGCTTGATTCTAGAGACGTTGGGGCAAGCTGAATTGCTTGGGATGTTTCTATCCGATACTATGATTTTGATTAAGCACGAACATGCATAAATTGGTAAGAATTCGATTGATGTGCATTCAGCATAAGTTAGTTTCGAACATGTTAATGAGGGGTAAGAATGAAGGTTAATATAATAGGTAAAGTTCTTGTGGGTCTGGCTTTTGCGCAGGTCTTGGTATCGGTGACATATGCTCAGGAACAGGCGCCGGCATTGCGGCGTACGCCAATTGATCAAGTCCCCGAGTGGACGATTACACATATAAATGGGGGGGCGTATCAGGCGACCACCAATGCGCACGGTACCGTGTTTGTCGTGACGTCTGAAGGAATTATATTGGCAGATCCGTTGAGCTTCGAGTTTGCAACCTGGCTAAAAGGTGAGTTTGCTACCCGTTTCGGCGTGCCGGTTAAATATGTCGTGTACAGCCATTATCATTGGGATCATGCTTCTGGTGGCGAAGTATTTGCAGATACGGCGCAATTTATCGGTCACGCGAATTTGCCTCAGTACCTAGACTTCCCACCCGAATCTACCACCTTATTGGATGTTGTCGGACAATATGAGCCGGTCGCGGCATTGGATGTGAATGGAAATGGATTGGTAGAGCTGAGCGAGGCGCCCTTGGACATACAGCGTTTTCCAGGCTCAAAGCAAAGCATATTCGAAGGATTTGATGCTAACAAGGATGGCGTGCTCACTGGGGCGGAAGTGGTGCGTGGACCGCTTAGCTATGTTTACCCGCCAAATATCACTTACACAGATGAAATTGAGATCACCCTTGGTGGCCAACGCGTGAACTTGTTGTGGGTCGGTGATATGAATCATTCTAGCGACACCAGTTTGATTACCTTTCCAGACGATGATGTGATGTTGATCGTAGATTATATTTCTTTCAGGCTTCCGAATCGCGAAATGGATTATGAACTTGGGAAATTTGAGGGATGGATGACAGCCATCCGTACAACGGAGGAAGAAGCAAAAAAGTATAAGTTTGTCGCCACTGGACATGGGCCTGTAGGTACTTGGGAAGGTGTCACTGTTTGGCGAGAGTACTTGGAGGAATTGCGTGCTGAGGTGGAATCCGGAATTGCAGCAGGCCAGTCGCTAGCAGAGATGCAGCAGAGTATAAAAATGGAAAAGTATAGTGAATCAGAGGGCTTCGACTGGGTCGATGAGAATGTTCTGGGTATGTATCACTTTTTAACTGACTAATGCTATAGCGCTGAATAAATCGGCGTAACTTTTGTTGTTTGGTAGTTCTCACCGTCAGTGCGTTATGTACCGAAGGTGGCCCACTATATGGTGAATGTTTTTGCGATTATTGGCGTAGTGCGCTTGAAAACAAAGCTAATTTCGTGTGTTGCTATTTTTATTCCACATTAGACTCATCAATTATTTGACTGGAAAAAGTGCTAATAAATATAGATTTACATAGGATTTGTAAAATAAAAATTCACTGTCGTAGGGTTCGTACGGAATGCATTATTAACGGATCAACATGTTTGTAAGTGTCTGAAATAACTGTATAATTACCTTAATATGATCGTTCTCGCCAATGTAGCTGAGCGGAAGTTGAAAAGCTGGTGTAAGGTAAGGTAATGAGTACAGGGGCTAAAGATATTCATCGCCTGCGAGATTGGGATGACGACGACTATTCAGAGGGGTTCTCTGAATATTTATCTGAGCAAGGTGATTCTGTGGGGGATGTCTACGATACTCTGATATGCCGCACCTGCAATGAAGGGCAGGTACGTAGGGTATGGCATGGGGTATGGCATGCTGGTTTCGATCGTTTTATTCAAGTAGTACTGCCGTTCGATAAATACCGCTGTAAGTCTTGCGGAGCAACGCGTTGGCACTTTAATCATTTTAGAGGTTTCACGGCGAGTACTTTTGTACTGTATGCCGTTTCTATGGCGCTTGTTTTGTTTTTTGGCACAACCACTTTGGGAATATTGTTGGATCGACAAAATCTAGCTGATTCTGGATTACAAGCTTCTACTATCGATGGTTCCGGCAGCGGCTCGAGTTTGGTAGTTGCAAGTGTTAAAGGTGGCGATTCCGTTACGGTAAGCAATCGGCACGATAATAATGGTAGTTCAACGAGCGCAGGATTGACTTTGCAGGATTCAGGCTCAGGTAATAGCACGCTAACTCCGGTATCGGCAGATACTGTCGCTTCCCCGACAAGTCGGTTTGATGAGATTGTAGATAATCCATTGTCTAACACCTTATTTGAACCAATCGAGGAAATCGAACCGGCAGCGGTTGACGATGAAGCAGGAGCAGGGGTGGTGTTGTTACCCGCTGCATTTCGTATTACTTTTGTTCCCGATGAAGCGGCTTTATTAGAGACGGCAGATTCAGGTTTAGACGCGTCGCAAGACCTCAGCTCTGTTCAAAAAAAGGTTGCAGGCGCCCCAGAAGAGTTGGAGTTAAGTATTATCGATGCACCGGAAAACTCCATTGAGCTTGAATTAGATGATGCTCAAGAAGTTACGGTTGATCAGGCGACTAACGCTTTAGATGTCGTCACAGCTGAAATTGATATGGAGAATGCAGTTCCAATACCGATCACAAATTCGTCATCGGAGGTACCGACAACTGTAGAAGCAAATTTGACGCCTACTATACTGGCTGACGAAAATTCGACTAATGGCAATACTTGGCTGTTTGCAATGCCCGAAACTAATTACACAGCACAGTTGGGCAGTTTTAATAGTTTGGCGGCGGCTGAAGGTTTTGTGGCTGAAAATGAACTGGTTGTTTCTAAAACACATATTTTAGAAACAGTAAGTAACGATAAGACTTGGTTTTACGTACTTTACGATAGCTTTGCCTTGCAAGGTGATGCCGAGGTGGCCGTGCATAGGCTAGGAATAACCGAGCCCTGGATTCGCAAAATTAGTGTTTTACAGGACAAGCGATGTGATAGTTGGGAAACTACCAATGAGAGCGCTTTTAACGCAAACTGTCGGTAGCTGCGGCTGTATAAGCGCCTTGGCCTCATAGGGGGCAGCAGCATTTTGCGCGAGTACACGCGTATTTAATTTGTACTAACTTTAATACGATTTAGTCTCCTATTAAACGAGATGGTCGTGTTCGGGTCACAATAGGTTGCGCGATGAATGAAAACCCCCTTGTTGTTCACATGTTTCCTTGCCTGTCAGATAACTATGGTTATTTGATCCATGATCCTGAATCTGGAATGACAGCGACAATTGACACCCCTGATGCCGACGAAATTTGTCGTCAACTAATTAAACAGGATTGGCAATTAAGTCATATTCTAAACACACACCACCATAGTGATCATGTTGGGGGGAACCAACAATTAAAGCAGCAGACTGGATGCGAAGTGATTGGGCCGCGCGCTGATGCCAGCCGTATTCCCGGCATTGATGTCCAGTTCGCTGATGGCGATATTTTTCAATTCGGTCGATTTTCGGCAACTATATATGACACTCCAGGGCATACGCGTGGTCATATTGCTTATCATTTTTTTGATGCGCATGTTGCGTTTGTTGGAGACACGCTGTTTGCTCTCGGGTGTGGACGTTTGTTTGAAGGCACGCCAGCACAAATGTGGAATTCTTTACAAAAAATAATGCGATGGGATGATGAGACATTGATCTACTGCGCTCACGAATATACACAGGCAAACGCGCGATTTGCTATATCAATTGAGCCAGAGAATGAGCAGTTGCAGCAGCGGATAGAATGGATCGATCAGCAGCGAAAGCAAAGTCTTCCAACGGTTCCTTCGACACTAGGTACGGAGAAGGCAACTAACCCTTTCTTGCGACCTGACAGCGAACAGATACAAGCATCAATAGGGGTTAAAGGATCCCTAGTGGAAGTCTTCGCACGCACGCGTGAACTTAAAGATCAGTTTCGCGGATAAACCTGCCGTTTTTGACAACTGATTGCCGCTAACCGCGACATGCAATTTTACGCAGAGATATCTCTAAGCGATTGCAACGGAGGTGTTGTGACCACTGGCAAGCTGCGTGCAATTCCCAAAAGGCCAATTACACCGGCGCCTACGATTAATGCCGCAGGCCAGAGCTCGGGGTGAAGTCGGGCATCTAATTCAAATGCCTGGGTTTGTAGCACTGCTATAACCCCTTCAGCGCACAGGATGCCGGTGACAGCGGACAGGATGCCTAAACTTAAAAACTCTACTGATAGAGATCCAATAATGAGTGTACGTGAACTGCCAAGCGTACGAAGTATGGCTGATTCATGCTTCCTCTGATCAAGTGAGCTACCAATGGTGGCAAATAAAACGAGCAGTCCACAACCTAGAATCATCCAGACCATCAGTTCCAATCCGCTGGAAAGACGTTCGATTAGTCCACGTATTCTATTCAATATCTCATCAATCTGTATGGTAACTGCTGTTGGTAGTTGACGTGCCATGGCATTGGCGAACTCACCGCGATCATCGGGTAAGTGGGCACCGCTTAGCCATGTAGATGGGTATCCATCCAGTGTGCCCGGAGAAAAAATGTAGAAAAAGTTTGGAGTCATATTGTCCCAGTTAACCACCCGGATACTCGCGATGGCTGCGGTTAGAGGTAGACCTCCAATACTAAATTGCATGGTGTCCCCTGGTCCGACACCTAAGTCTGTAGCCATTTCCTCTTCTATAGACACATAACCAGGCTGCAAAGTACCCTCAGCAGAATTCCACCACTCTCCGTCAATTATAGTGTTTCCTTCAGGTAGATCTGGCGCCCAGGTAAAATTTATCTCACGGTCGCCATCTTCTATTTCGTCCAACTCTTCGAGGGTTAGCTTTTTATTATTAACGTGAGAAAACCGCCCTCTGACCATAGGATACCAAGGTACTTCGGAGGAGCCGCTGTATTCGAATAACAGACTCTTTGCCGTATCAAGATCTGGCTCTGAAACATTCATGATGAAATAGTTTGGCGCATCTACGGGGATTTGATCTTTCCAGTCTTGGATCAAGCTGGTTTGTAGCGCGACAATGATAGTCAATAGCATTATCGTCATTGAAAATGCCACTAACTGCAGTAGGGTATGTGATTTTCTGCGCCACAAATTGTTAAAACCAAGTCTCCAATAACTGCCGCCCCAATGGCCGAATTTTCGACCCATACCAAGTAGAGTTAATGAAACCGTGCCACAGATTAGCGCCGCAGCGAACGTGCCGCCTAAAAACGCAACTGCAAAAATTGCACTGCTGTACCAGAAAACCAATGTTGCGATTGCGATTATACCAATCGTTATTCGAACGGAGGTGGATGCCAGCGCGTTTGGTAAATCTCGACGCAACACTCTTAATGGAGCAATTTTTGGCAGGTTCCATAGAGGAGGCAAGGCAAATCCAACAATACAAATTAACCCAGTTAACAATGCCAAAATTAAGGGTTGAGCCGTGGCATCAGGTAAGTATACCGAAAGCAACTCAGCCGCGATGGTTGCGAGCGAATAGTGAATTAGCCACCCCAATGCTAGTCCGATAGCACAGGCTATCGCACCTAGAATCAATATTTGAAGCATTAACCAGGTTCTTACCGACTTGGCGGATTGCCCCCAGGCCTTCATTAAAGCGATACGATCTGTCAATCGCGAGGCGTATTGTTGGCTAGCAAGAGCTAGAGCGATGCTAGCGAGGATGACCCCAATTGCCCCCGCAAGAAGAAGGAAGTTCGTGCCTCTATCGACTGCTCGATTGAGTCGACGTTCTGAATTTGCAGGTGTACGCACTTCTTCATGGATACTTCCGTTCACATCGAACCAGGCTTGGAAACCCTCAACCTGTTCTTTTTCACCAGCGACCAAAAAACGATTACTCACTCGACTTCCGGGCAAAACTAAACCAGTAGCCTGTAGGTCTGCGATATTCATCATTACGTGACCATTGAACATCGAGAACCCAGTATCAGCATCCGGTTCGTGGCGAACGATTTCTGATACTTTTAAATTGAGTGCTCCAATTTCAAGCAGGTCACCAATATTAATCTCCAACAGAGATAATAACCGAGGCTCAATCCAAGCCGTACCGATGCTTGGGGTTCTTGCTGTTACTACTGCCTCACCGGTATTTAGATCCTCAATTTCGAGTTCGCCACGTAAAGGGTAACTTTCGGATACAGCTTTAAGTTCTATGAGCGTGCTTTTTTCACCCGCATAAGCAATGGTGCGAAGCTCTGTGACGTAGGCAGTTTGCAGCTGCAACTGGTCGGCGGCGGCTATTAGTTCTGGTCTGATATCCTGCCCACTGCGGACGAGCAGATCTGACGCAATAAACGTACCTAGGTCACGCTCCAGGCTTTGTTCTACACGATTGGCAAGTGTTGCGACGGCTGCTACAACGGCAACCGCGACAACTAAAGCTGAAAAAACCAA
>DNHK01000215.1 GCA_003485905.1 Gammaproteobacteria bacterium
AGTTTTCGTTCGTCAAGATCACCCGGATTAAACTTCCAGTTTTTCTTAGGATTTTCCAGCCGAGATTTAAAGCGCGTAAGTTGATAGTCAGGCGATATGTTCAGCATAAATTTAATTACAGTCGTGCCCCTGCTAGCAATGAGTGACTCAAAATTATTAATTTGTGTATAGCGTTCTTCAATCGTGGAAGGACTTGCCCAGCCATGAACCTTCACGATTAGAACGTCTTCATAGTGCGATCGATTGAATATGACAACCTCACCAACAGCGGGGGTCTGTTTGTGAATACGCCATAAGTAATCATGGTTTAATTCTTCAACACTTGGTTTAGTAAACTTGGCGACCCGAACTCCTTGGGCGTTGCAACGTTTATTAAGTTCCCGAATTGAACTATCTTTGCCGGCTGCATCCATTGCCTGAAAAACCACCAATAGAGACTGCTTATGCTCGGCATACAAGCGCTCTTGATAACGCCCTATTTCTTTTTGCTGATCCTTTACAACTTTATTGAGTTTTTTATCCGATAACCCGAAATCACTATTGGTTATTTTTCGCAGATGCTCGCTCGGCTGACTCGCGCTAACCTTTAACTGGTCAACTAAGGATTTGTTGTACATACTTTGCCTGTTAATCGTTATTCACACTAAATTTTCACGCACTATATCACCACCCTAATGATTTTTCGCAACGGCCCGAATTACTTTCTTTATACACTGTGCATATCAGGAATACTTTTGTGTCTTAGTGCCTGTGTTTCGCCTTCTAAAACGTCTCCCGGAATCGGTCCGGCTATAAGTTGGCAAAAAGTACCCGGTTGGTCGCAGGACAAACATGCAGATTCTATTCCAGGACTACTAGCCAGCTGCGAAAAATTACATTCGCAGTCCAATGAGTGGGGGCAAATTTGTTCCGCCGCAAACAAAACTCCGCTTGATGATCATCTCAGCGCAAAAGTGTTTTACGAATATTGGTTCTCACCACATATAATTCTAAACGAGCAAGGAAACGCGGAAGGTTTGTTTACTGGTTATTATGAACCATTGTTGAATGGCAGCCGCAAACAGTCCGCAAGATATTCGACGCCTGCCTACGCTAAACCGAGCAACCTCATCCGGGTCGAATTAGCCAACATCTACCCTGAACTCAGCGGATTGCGAATACGTGGGCAACTAGATGGTGACCGCCTTATTCCGTTCCCCGACAGGCAAGGCATTAACAGTGCAAGATTACCGAATGCCGAAGTGTTGGTTTGGTTAGATGACCCACTAGATCTTTTCTTCTTACAAATCCAAGGTTCCGGAAGAGTGGCTCTGGATGACGGCACGACAATTCGACTCGGTTATGCCGATCAAAATGGGCACCCTTACCACGCAATTGGTCGAGAATTGGTTGAGCGTGGAGAAATGGAGATTGATCAGGTCAGCATGTTCAGAATTCGAGATTGGCTAGAACTTAACCCCGAAAGGGCAGATACGATTTTGAACACAAACCCTAGCTACGTGTTTTTTGTAGAACGGGAAGCTGCTCCTGACAATCCTTACAGTGCGACGGGACCTATAGGATCACTTAACGTAAGCCTGAGCCCGGAAAGAAGTTTGGCAGTTGACCCAGATGTAATAAAGCTAGGACTTCCAGTATGGGTGGACACGTATTTACCGACGGAAGAACAGGAGACATACCAACGACTAATGCATGCGCAAGATACTGGGGGCGCGATAAAAGGCTATGTGCGTGCGGATGTATTCTTTGGCACCGGCGAACGAGCGAAACAGCTTGCTGGGTCAATGAAACAACCCGGTCGACTCTATGTTCTCCAGCCCAAGCCTATTAAAAAGATAAATTGAATCTTTATTCCTTAGTTCAGTAAGCTTTTGTAGCTCGCGTATTCACTTGGATCGACCACAACAACTCGTGAATTAACCCCTTTCCGGTTGCCGTTCAATAAATCGACGGTCATGGAATCAGCAGTAAATCTCAGATCGGGCTTATTGTCTAAACAGGTGGTAACAACAACGTTATGTAACATAACGTTATTTTGGCCTATGAATTCAAGCGATTCAGCGCGGCCATAAGCATTGATTGCACGATCCTCTCCAACGTGAATCGGAGAATTGGCATCTCGATTAGCAAACAAAAACTCGGCAGGGCCAGATCTTGCCGCTTCACCTTCTAGGTTATACTGCATGCCTTGCGCGTTAATAAAATCACCATTAGTCGTAATAAGTCTGACATCACCATCTGCACGGGCAGTTTGAGAAGCTATGTCGTAAAACAGCTTACTAGTTTGTACAATATCCCCGCCAGTTGAACTCAGCTGGACCATCCCACGAGCCTCGACCATTTCACTTACTTTATCGTAAACAAGTTCATCCGCAGTCACTCGATTTCCGTTTTGCGAAAGACGTGTATAGCCAGTTAGATAAACTATGTTCCGATCAGGAAAATCAATCGCATCTGCATCGACCTGAACTATTGAAGAGCTACCTAGGTCATCATCGAGTTCTACACGATTTATTTCAGCTTCGCTAAACTCTTCTATCTGCGTATTAAGCTTAGAAGCATTTAGCAACCCACATTGTAATTCGGGAAACCGCCAAGTTTCAGTAACATCAACTGGATCAATATCTACCGCTGCGATCGCACCCTGCTGTGCAGCTGCACCACCAGACGCAGCCACTAACATCAGTGTTGTTACTGCGGCTTTAGACCTCACTAATTTTTTAAACAAATTCATCAAAACTACAATTCCTATTTGTCGCTAAATACCCAGAACTAGAACCCCAACCTACCGAGACCGTACATTGTGTCAAAATCTCGCTATACACCCAAGGGCTAGAGTCGATTTATATTGATATTAAACAACTTTTCAGGTGAACAGAGCATGAATGAGATTGATTCTCCTCCCATGCTTGCCCATAATACGCGCCCAATTCGTATTCAGCCAGTTTGTATAAGAATACGATATCGCCAACTGCCTACTGCAATTGGTGCATTAATTTGTATCCTGCATATTTAATAAGCTGAGTTCAATGAATAATCCGATAGCCTCTGTAAGCTCGTTTCTCTGGAAAGCATTGTCGTCCAGTTACAATCCATTACTTGCACAAATGGTTGTTACTCGACGTTGTAATCTCTCTTGTGGATACTGTAACGAGTACGACGATTTTTCCCCACCAGTATCAACGGAATTGTTGCTCGCTCAAGTCGACCACTTGGCTGCTCTTAAAACAGCCGCTATCACGTGCACTGGTGGTGAACCATTGCTGCACCCAGACCTCGAGCAGATCATTGCTCGTACACGGTCGCACGGAATTATTGCGACCATGATTAGTAACGGCTATCGACTAAATGTGAAGCGCATAAAACAGCTTAATGATTGTGGCCTTCAAGAAATGCAGATTAGCATCGACAATCTTAAGCAAGATCACGTTTCGATGAAAAGCTTGGATCATGTGGAAAGTAAACTCGAATTGCTAGCCAAACACGCAGAGTTCAAAATAAACATCAATTCAGTACTAGGCGTTACCGATGACCGAACCGAAGACGTTATGGTTGTAGCGAGAAAAGCCAAAGATTTTGGTTTTTTTCATACCGTTGGCGTACTGCACGACGAAAGTGGCACATTAAAGCCGCTTAGCGACAAGCAATTTGAAGCATACAAACAGTGCGGCGATCTGTCTGGCTCTCTAACCCACAAGCTAAATTATAAGCTGTACCAAAAAAATCTAATTTTTGGTAAGCCTAACGATTGGAAATGCCGCGCGGGAGCACGTTACTTATATATTTGTGAAGACGGATTGGTCCATTGGTGCTCTCAACAACGTGGCTACCCAGGAATTCCGCTACTAAAATATACGAAAGCTGATATTAAACGAGAATTTCATACAGAAAAAGGCTGCGCTCCCCTATGTACACTATCCTGCGTCCATCAAATGAGCATGTTTGACGAGTTAAAGCGTAAGCAGGATATTAGCGACCCCACCCCTGCGCTTAGCAGCGGGATTTCTGGAATTCCAGTTGCAATTGAATAACCTGGTCAACACCCGCTAGTTTTGATCTAAGTTAGCCAGGATATTTATTCCATCGAGCCCTACGCAGATTTTTTCAGTTTTCGACTGATCCATTTTCGCTCTTCACTACTTGCCGAAAACCTGTATGCCGTTGCGGCAAAACAAAGGATAACAAGCAATGCTCCCACCACTCTGGGAATTCCTAATGATAGGCCAAGATATCCCACCGTCATACCTACAAATAGTGAAATCAATGGCTTAAATGTTGCACGCTCAAATGGCCAAACGGAAAATAAATGCCAAATCAAACATGAAGATAAAATAGCACCGCACAAATGAGTAATTAATAAGGCCATTGCCACCCCTTCTGGTCCAAACTTAGGTGCCAGAAAATAGGCTGAACCACCACAAATACCAAGCAAAACCAGAATAATTGTCAGATTCCACAATGGTCTCTTATAAACTACTGGCAAGTCGTTGCACATAAACGCACTTTGCACAGCAACGGCGCAAACTAGAATCCACATAATTTGTTCTCCTGTCGCGAATTCCTCCCCGATTGCACCTAAAATGTCGCGCCCAAATAGAATAAACAACACAACTAATAATAATTCTATCGATAAAACCCATCGAATGATCTTTGCTAATTGATGGTGCAGTTGTTCGCCACTACCTCTATTTGTAAGCTGTGCGACTACCGGGGCCAATATAGGTTCAAAACCTGCACCAATTTTATTGAGTAGCGTTGTGAATTGAACCGCAGCACCGTAAACACCGGTGACAGATTCAGAGAAAAAGAACGTCACCAATAGAATATGTAAACGGTCCAACACCATTTTTAGAAATTCGTATGTACCAGTTGGTGCCGCACGCCGGAGCAAAACTATCGCTGTTGGAATTGCCGCAATGCTACCAAACTCTGCGTGGGTATAGCTTTTATGTAGACCATACGTAGCGGCGGCACTAGTTGCTGTCAAAGCGATTAGATAAGACCAAAAAAGACCGTTTTCAGTAAACCCCTGCAAATAGAAAATAACAGCGGCGATAGTGAGAACAACGGGCTCCGTCATACTACGAGCAAATACTTCATAGCGAATTTTTCTACGAAAACGACAGCCGCTTAAAAACAAATCAATGGTAACTATTAG
>DNHK01000036.1 GCA_003485905.1 Gammaproteobacteria bacterium
CGAATTCTAACTTTCCCCTGTTGTTCATAAGCTTTAACCAGGGCCTGAGTACCTAAACGCCCATCCCCCTCATCCATAAGTCCGTCAAAGTAGTGTTTCGCCTTGGCAGTTGAATCTGAAACTGTCCCCGCTGTATCCAATGCTTCTTTAACAATGCGTAAATCCTTGGCTAACAACTCAATCATAAATCCTGGGTCAAGTTGGTTGTTCAATATAGCAGGCCCTAAATTATCCAATTGCCAGCTCTGTGCTGCCCCACCCCCTAAGGCAGTCACCAGAGGCTCCAATTCAATATTGTTGGCGGCAGCTAAACCAAGCGCCTCACAAACACCCATTAAATTAGAAGCAACCAATATTTGATTGCAAGCTTTACAGATTTGACCTGCCCCACTTGCGCCGATAAGCGTTGCAGTTTTACCCAAGCACTCAAACATTGGTAATGCTCGCTGAAAAGCCGCCTCATCGCCGCCGACCATAATAGTAAGTGTTGCATTAATTGCCCCCACATCCCCGCCCGATACTGGAGCATCCAGAAAATCGACTTGCTTCGCAGCGAATTGTTCGTATATCAACTGGCTTGCTGCCGGACTGATGGTGCTCATATCAATCACCAAAGCATTGGGTTGAATGGTAGACATGACTCCACTCTCACCCAAAAGGACTTGCTCGACATCGGGCGTATCGGAAACCATTGATATGACCACGTCTGCATCTTGTGCTGCCTCAGCCGGTGTTGCCGCTAGTTTCGCACCTTGCTTAACCAAAGATTCGGTTTTACTCACGGTACGGTTATAAACCGTTAATGGGTAGCCTGCTGCAAGCAAGTGCCCTGCCATAGGCAATCCCATGATGCCCAAACCAATAAAGGAGATACGAGTATCCATTAGTTAGTAAACCTCGCTGAAAAATTGGTGATTGCTGCAGCGATTCGCTGCAACGTCAGTTCTCGTCCTAAACAAGCTAAGGTCTGATCAATCGATGGAGACTGCGTGCTACCGGTAACCGCTACCCTAATGGGTTGAGCTACTTTACCAAAACCTACTTCATTTCGATCAACAATGCCCTGAACCACATGATGGATATCTTCAGCTTGCCAGTTTGCCAGTGACTCAAGCTCTTGTTTAACCTGCGTGAGCAATCCCGCCGATGGCTCCCGAATATTTTTCTTTATCGCAGCCTCGTTATAGGATTCAAACTCCTTAAAGAAAAACAACGACTGATTCACTAACTCTTTAAGAGTTGCTGCACGCTCTCGAATCAACGTCACTACCTCACTCGCATTGGCATGTTCTTCAATATTTATATCTTGCTGCTGATAATGCCAAATAGCGGCTTCAACCAGAGCAGCTGGCTCCAAGGCTTTCATGTGCTCATGGTTTACCCATAACAACTTATCCAGATTAAAGGTCGATGCTGATCGATTAACATCTTCAATGCGAAAATATTTTAGCAACTCCTGCCGGCTGAATAGCTCCTTATCGCCATGCGACCAGCCCAGCCGAACCAAGTAGTTCAGCAACGCGTCCGGCAAGTAACCATCATCACGATATTGCATAACTCCAACCGCACTATGACGTTTGGATAAGCGCTTGCCATCCTCGCCCTGAATCATTGGTACATGTGCGTACTGCGGTAACTCGATTCCAAGTGCGTTCAATATATTGATCTGTCGCGGCGTGTTATTAATATGGTCATCACCTCGGATGACATGGGTAATCCCCATATCCATATCATCGACTACCACACATAAATTATAGGTTGGCATCCCATCAGGGCGAGCGATAATCAGATCATCCAACTCATCGTTGGAAATACTGATACTGCCTTTTATTAGGTCTTTAAATACTACCGCACCGGTTTCCGGGTTTTTGAACCGAACCACCGGCTCAACGCCTTCAATTTTTTTAGCGCCATGTCTGCACTGACCATCATATTTTGGCTTAAGTCCCTTAGCACGTTGTGCTTCACGCATTTCATCCAATCGTTCTTTACTGCAATAACAATGATAAGCCTGATCGTTTTCTATTAACTCCTTGATCACACCCTGATAGCGTTTCAGTCGCTTAGTTTGGTAATGCGGCCCTTCGTCATAGTCCAATCCCAACCAATTCATTCCATCGATAATGGCCTGAATCGCCTCATCAGTGGAACGTTCACGATCCGTATCTTCTATCCGCAAAACAAAGCGCCCCTCGTTTTGTCGGGCATGCAACCATGAATATAATGCAGTACGAGCACCGCCGACATGAAGATAACCGGTTGGGCTAGGAGGAAATCGAGTGGTAATACCCATAGGAATTGGAGCCATACTCTCTAGGTTCATGCTTGGGTGCGCATTTTAACCCAATAAAAAATGTACGTAGAAAAATATTATTATCAGCTCATATTCATTTTATGGGCAATCTATCAATTATTGGCTCTCATGCTAGAATCGCGCCCCGCCGTATCTTAGCTCTCCTGAAGAACTAGGTACGCGCACGAAAATATTATGCGCACATTATTCGTCGACAATCTAACCGTTATTGACTGCTCACTGCTAGACAGCGAGTTAGGGCTGAGTGGTGCCAGTTGGATAGTCGATCTTTCCTTATCAGGAAATCTTGACGATGAAAGTATGCTACTCGATTTTGGTGTGGTGAAAAAACAAGTAAAGGCCTTAATCGACGCAGAAGTCGATCACAAACTAATTGTTCCAAGCGCATCTGTGCACTGCGATATAACAACTGACAATAATAGTTCAGAGATATCATTCAGCTCAAAATCAAATCAGAATTTCACCGTTACAGCCCCGAATTCAGCGTTCTGCATATTGCCAAGCGAGCGTATTAACACCGAGGGCGTAACAGCTTATTTGAACGATAGGCTGCGAGCACTCTTACCAGAGAACATAAGTGTAATCGATGTTCATTTACGCAACGAAATCAGAGATAACGCGGTTTGGTTTCGTTATAGCCACGGATTAAAAAAACACAATGGCAACTGCCAGCGCATCACACACGGGCACCGATCGCGGTTGGAAATTTATGTCGACGGGGTTCGTGACAATGTACTTGAAAAAGAATGGGTCAAACGCTTAGACAACATCTATATCGCAACGCGTGAAGACCTAGAGCGCTCATCAGATTATATAAACGAGTTTAGCTACAGGGCAGATCAGGGTACCTTCAAGCTTTCCTTACCTAAAGACCGAACGTATCTAGTCGACTGTGACACAACGATTGAAGAAATTGCACAGACTCTAGCAAATACGGTCGCTAGCGGTATATCAGGTAAGAATGTAAAAGTTATCGCTTGGGAAGGTGTTGATAAGGGTGCAATTGGAGTCACTAACGAAAGTTAAATTCGTAACCTTCCTTGGCATTAAGCAGGTTTTGAGTTGGCCATATTCACCGCTGCTTGCTCATAAATCACTTTGAGCATTGCGTGCAGGCCATTGCTGCGAGTCGGGCTTAAGTGCTCATCAAAACCAATATCAGATATAAATTCTGGCCCAGCATCCAAAATATCATTCGGTTTTTGATCGTTATATACGCGCAGTAATATGGCAATCAAACCAGATACAATCGCCGCATCGCTAATGCCCTGTATGTTCATTTGCCCACTCTTTTGCATTTCGATCTGAAACCAAACCTGAGACTGACAGCCGCGAATACGATTTTCTTCAGTACGCCATTCCACCGGGAAGTCTGGCAAGGCTTTACCCAGATCAATAATGTGCTCATAGCGAGCCATCCAATCCTCAAATAATTGAAATTCCTCAACTGTGTCTTGTTGAGCTTGTGCAACAGGGTTCATAAGAATGACTCTTTTCTGTTATGGGTAGATATATATGGGTGGTTATAAAACTTAAATTGACGATAGCTTGTTATCTAGCCTTACGCCATCGGGTACCGCCGGCAACATCTTCCAATTCTACGCCAAGAGCTAATAATTTATCCCGTATCGCGTCGGCCTCAGCATACTGTTTGTTCGCTCGGGCTTGCTCTCTATCAGCGACTAATGCGTCGATAACAGTTTCGTCAAATACCCCAGCATCTCCCGCAAACCATGTGGCAGGGTCCTGAGTTAGAATGCCCAGTAGCTGCCCGCAGGCTAACAATGATGACTTTAACCGCAACCGCTCTTCATCATCAGTGCTAATGTTCAGCGCGCGCGCCGTATTAAACATTTCGGCTAGTGCTTTCGGCGTATTTAAATCATCCAACAGAGTGTCCATGAAAGCTTGTGGTACTTCCGCATCTGACACATCAATATCTTCCGCGTCTCGTAAGGCTCCATATAATCGATCCAACGCAGCTTGAGCCTGTCGAGCGGTATCATCAGACCATTCCAGCTGTGCTCGATAATGCGCACTCAATAGAGCGTATCGAATCACTTCACCTCGATAATCCTTAACCAAATCTTTTATCAGCAATACATTGCCAAGAGATTTAGACATTTTCTCGGCATTAACGTTAATAAATCCGTTATGCATCCAGTAGCGAACATAGGTATCCCCACCGTGAGCACAGGTGCTTTGCGCAACCTCATTCTCATGATGAGGAAACACCAAATCTGTCCCCCCACCGTGAATATCTATAGTTCTCCCCAAGTGTTCCTTGGCCATTGCCGAACATTCAATGTGCCAACCGGGCCTACCCCGACCCCATGGACTATCCCAACCAGGCTGCTCATCACTGGATGGCTTCCATAATACAAAGTCACTAGGGTTTTTCTTATACGGGGCAACTTCAACCCTGGCACCGGCTATCAGTTCATCTTGATTACGCCCGGACAGCTCTCCGTAGGTCTTGTACGTACTCACATCAAAAAGCACATGCGATTCAGCTTCGTAGGCAAAACCATCTTCGATCAAGGCAGCTATCATGGCTGAAATTTCAGGCAGATGATCCGTAACACGCGGCTCTATATCAACCGGCAGAACACCTAACATTCCCAGATCAGCATGAAATGCATTGGTATAGCGTTCAGATATCACGTCGATTCCGACGCCTTCCATCACCGCGGCTTTATTAATTTTATCGTCAATATCTGTGAT
>DNHK01000388.1 GCA_003485905.1 Gammaproteobacteria bacterium
TCTGTGAATTTTGAACGCTATTTTTGAGTAATTTGATAACCTTCTTTACCCAGGTTAACTATTCGTCCATCATCAACAAGCGACGACAGCCTACTGTACACAGTGCTAATACCGATGCCAAGAGACTTAGAAATAGAGGTGGCATTATCCTTCAGTATACCGTCTACAGCAGCATTAGACACATAATCGAAGAACTCGCCCACATCAACCTTTTTACCTGAAGGCTTGTAATTCCTCTTTACAGGCTTAGACCTTACCCCAGCTATATCGTCAATGGTGACGCCTGAATCACTCATCATTTTTTTAATCTTTGATACACCTTCCAAATGCTCTAGATGGGCCTGTATGTCTTTGTGCCTGATTTTACTCACAGCATCAAACAAGTTTCTAACTTCAAGAAAGTCTTTGATGGGAATATGCTTAAGGGCTGTAATTTGTCTATCAACACCTAGCGTTGAAAAAGAGCTAAAAACCTCGTGCCACTTGATTGAGTGGTCATTGCCGTTTAAGATGCTCGCCCACAATTTTCGTTCCTGATTCTGTGTTAAACCTTCCATATTTACACCCTTTACCGTGAGCTGTCACCGTCACTAGTTGGTGACAACTTGCTATTACCGTTCTTGTATTTCTTCCCGCAATCAGAAGCAGCAGACGTTAAATACTTCCACTCAAGCTCCTTTTCTAACAAGTCGTTACGCCTCTTGTTCTCTCGCCATTGCAGAAACCCAACAACCATACCGATAACGCCAATGAAGACCCCAGCGATACTTATGATATTTGCCGATGTAAACGTTAACGCGCCACCGCCTACAGCCGCTATAATCGCGGGTTTTGTATCTACAGCCGCTTGTATTTCATCGTTCATATTTGAACCTATATATTTTCTAATTTTGTGAATTGTGACAGCAGCAGACAATATAACGAAACCAACACTAGATACCGCTATGTCCCCGTTACCCGCGTAGACCACCATCGGCGTTATTATTAAAACCAATACTAACAGCACTATAAACCCCTAAGATTATCATCAGGGCATCTAGCCCCGCAATCGACCAAACAAACAAGGAATCAATGAGTAAACCGTAAGAACTATAAAAGCTCTCCCCCCAAACTTCCCAGCGTGATTGAACGCCCCAACGGTAAAAAGCCATTGAGACACCAATATAAGTAATTGCGGTAAACATGATCCGTATGCTTCTCGGGTAACTTCCGTTTAAGTGGGTTGTAACCATCATCGATAGCGATGCAACAGAAAAGATAAAATAATATCTCACAGCCTCAACAGCGTTGACACTAAAACTAAATGATGTAGATATAAAGTCTGACAATACTTCTAACAATAACCAAATGGCCACCACAAGACACGTTTTGCTGTAGTGACCAACTATCACCCGCTGATAAATACAGGTGGCAAGCATGGCCGCGCCAAACGCGACCACTACTTGACTTATAAAAAGATTACTCAGAATACTCACTAGTGTCGCTCTTTTCTTTTTCTTCAGGCTCTGGCGCTCTAGCTCGCTCAAGCTCATCAGAATTATGTTCAAATACTTTTTTCGGCTCTGGTGCTCGTGCCATAACAACTACCCCTTAATCATAATGTACTTTTTTATATAAATGCCTGTTAGGGCCGCGTTTCTCATCCCATACCAGCGTTGACTGATAGTGACCCTTTAACTTGTTTCTTGCTGGTTCAGAAAGCCCCCTTAGTGAAATACAATCTTTATGCAACAGGGCGTTATCTTCTCTAACTTTACTCTCACCCCTTTTTATTCCTGATAAATAAGAAATTCTTATTGCAGTTGCGAGAATAATAACACCTATTCCTAAAACTACGAAATCCATAAAAACAACGCCTCAACGATTGACTCTCCAGCAGTTACAAAAGTAAGCACAAAAAAAAGCATTACATTACTTTTAATATCAACGGACTCATCACTTTTAATATCGCTACAATTACTCATCATCACACCCCATTTAATTAATTAACTAATGCTAGCTTATTTTTATTGAGTATGTGGTCTAACCAGTTTGTATTCAGGCATAAAAAAACCGCAATGATTGCGGCATTATGTTAATTGGGTTTGCGCCTGCCAGCCTCGTGAGCGCTATCGTTATAAAACGTATTTTTTTTTGATGGCAGCTGACAGGCGCATAAAGCACTTAGGGTAAAACTCCAACCTTACGCAGGTAGAAATTGGACTAAACACCCGCAATTTACCCTAAGCACAATCACTATACTACTTAGTTGTCGCTATTGGAACCCCGTACGCCTTAAGCTCTGAGTCGATACCTATCACAGTGTGCGGAACGTTACCGACAGACTTGCCATAAAGTATAGCTTCGTTAGCAATTCGCTTGTCTTCTAGGATAGCTTCAGTAAGCGACTTAGTTAACTTGTTGTTACCGTCTGCAATAGCATACATAGCATCACGCTCAGCGTTAGCCTTTGCTAGTATAGCCGCTGCCTCTGCCTTGGCTTTGGCCTCAATCTGATAGGCCTCGGCGTTAGCCTTTTCATTAAGCGCCTTAGCTTCACCATAGGCTTTTGTCTCAACCTGTTTAGCTTGAGTCTCCATTATACGAAGCTGTGACGCCTCCGCTTCCTCCCGCTGTATTCGCTGCTGAGTCTGCAATATCTGGTTTGCAATTCGTTGATCAAACTGAATATCCTGAATAAGCAATTCTTGAACGCTTATACCAGTACCGTCTAGCGCCTCCTGAAGCCGTACCCGCGTACTTTCCTGCATCACCGATGTGTTATCACTTTGAGCCAGACCGCGACTATCATCTATCTTTCGACCTTCATCACGAACTATAGAGCGCAAGTGCTGCCTCATGGTTTTGTCAATAAACTCTTCGGCTGTCCCGTAATTCTGTTTAATATACGGGGTCTTCGAGTCTTCAATACGATATAAAACCGTAACGTTGCCAGTTGAGTTGAATCGGTCTTGAGTTGGAATTGTCAACCCGTTAACTTCATAACGTTGGTTTCGAGTGTCAAACGTATCAAAGTCAGACATGGGATTGACTGGAAAATGTATACCCTCACCAAGATGTTTAGGGTTTACGGTTCCAAATGTCGTTTGAACTTTTGACGTACCAGCAGATACAATCGTATATGAATTTAACGCCAAAACACCTACAAGCAAACAAACAGCAACGCCAACAGAAAACCTTACAATACTAATCTTACCAATCGGTGTATCTAAATAACTCATAGCTCATCCTATTTAATTAAAATTTATTTATTTTGCATTAGTATATTGCAAAATATTTTACTATCTTGACCATGCCCCCGACCCTGAC
>DNHK01000332.1 GCA_003485905.1 Gammaproteobacteria bacterium
ACAAAGCTGAAGCGTGCCAAAGCGCACGGTGGCCGTTAGGCCAACGTTCTTCTGTTCTTGGTCGTGGTGAGTTTATGTGCGGTTCTTGCAGCTATGTTTGAGCCTGTAGCTCTCGCCGTTCATCTCGAGAATATGGACGTGATAGGTCAATCGATCTAGCAATGCACCGGTCAGCCTTTCCGAGCCAAAGACCTCGGTCCATTCATCGAAGGGCAGGTTTGACGTGATGATAATGGAACCGCGTTCGTAGCATTGAGATATGACTTCGAAGTGCAATTCTGCTCCGGATTTGCTGAGGGGCACGAAGCCCAGCTCATCAATGATCAACAGGTTCTGGCTGGTCAGTTGTTTTGAGGGCGCTGCAATCGCCTCTCGTCTTGAGCCTCGATCAGATCGTGTACCAATGCCGCTGCTGTCGTGAAGCGAACCTTCAGCCCTCTTTGGTTTTGTTCTTAATCGCATAAGGTTCATTATGTTATATACTTAGTCCGACAGTCTGACATTTGCAGGCGAGTCAGCGCAAAAAAGACAAGCCGATAATTACAATTAATGCGAATGTGAGCCGCCCCTTGTTTGCTGGAGGCTGATTTGTCTTAGTTACGCGGCCATGTCTGATCTTTCCAGAGCTGTATAGAAGTTTGCCTCTGCTTCAGCTGGCGGGATATTCCCGATATAGGTAAGTGTAATTTGGCCTGAATCCAGTATAGCAAGATAGGGATCGCCACCAGAGGAATAACGGTCGTTGACAGTGCTGTCAGGGTGACATCCGCATTTGGTGTCAACTGGTCAACACGAATGCCTGCCCCCGCAGCGTTATCATCAAACGTAAGCCAGATTGTTCCATCAGGTGCCTGAAGGATATCACCGTCACCATCAAAAGATGCTTTGTCGATCGACAAACCGGCAGACGCCACAAGTGAGGTTGTCGTTGGCGTTGCGGTATAGCGCGCCTAGGCCCGTATCCTCCTAAGCCGCGATATAGCTGCAATCGGCCAAAAGCGCAGTATCTGGGTTTCGCTGATTGCCAAATGTCGTTTCGTTGACGTCAGAGAGATGTGTAGAGACGGGATCAGACATGCTGTTATGCTTTCTAAAAATCGGTTTCCACTTAAGGGGCATACTTTGGTTGTACGAGGCTTCTAAAGATTGAATAGCCCCTAGTTTCTTAGACGCCTTGCAGCTTCCGCTCTTGTTGCCTTTCAAAGTCTGCTGGTGACAACATTCCATTTCTAACGTGTCTACGCTTCGGATTGTAGAATATCTGGATGTAGTCGAACACGTCAGATCTTGCGTCTTCTCTGGTTTTGTATGTCTCACTCCTCAGTGGTTACGATGAGCAACAAACCCTCTCTTTGCAAATAACGCTATTTGGACCCATAGGCGCTGACGTCAGACAGTGTTGAGTTACTCGGAGCGCGCTTTTGAAATTCTTCAATTAAGGCGTAGGTCCGGTTTCCGAGATCTCGTTGACAGAACATATCTTCTAACCATTGTGTGTCTGGGGCTTGGTGTTTCAAGGCCAGGATATCTTCTAAAGGCGCCACTAAATTGCTGGCCTTGAACAAACGCCGCATAGGCTCAACTAGCTTGTCTCGGTAAGCATCAACGTAGTCCAAATATATCATACATGGCAAGCCGGCTCTTACGACGTCTAAAGCTGCGGTTGATGTGCACGTCATGCCCAGAGAGGCGGTTTCTAGAGCTTGCTCCATGGTCTTATCTGTAAAACGCAAGTTGGTTGGTAAAGGCCCTAGATGTTTTGCAAGCGATGGGTAATCAAATTTTTCAACATGAAGATGGGTTCTGTTTTCATTGGGTAAATGTCTCAATTTGATAAATACGTTTCGAGCAGGATTTGCTTTGGCTAAGGCTATGAGTATTTTCAAGAGGTGCAGTCGCGCTCTTTTAGTAGATGGGCTGATAGCTTGTGTGAAGAAATAGATGTCGCTGCGCAAAGATAAATCTTCAGGTGTCACAGTCTCTGGTACCAAAACTGACGGGTGACCGAAATCTAGTCTTTGCCACATATTTTGGGTGCCCTCAAATGATGATTTTCCATCGTTCATTGCTGACTTTGGGAACAGAAAAACTCCATCACAGTTCTTGCGGTGGGCGATGCCTTGCTCTGGGAAAAAGTCCAAACCACCTAAAAATCCAATGATGCAGGGGCGCTTTGCAAGCCATAGATATGCTGGTTCTTTTAGAGCAAGGCTTATTGGGCGGTAGATTCTACTTGTGACGATCGCACTAATCTTCGGATCCTGTATTATGTCTTCCAAGCCGGTAAAAGATAAAACACGAGAGGGACCTTGCGGTAAGTGGAGGTTCATCTGTCGCTGCGACAATGCATTTTCTTCGGCATACCATACCATTTCAATGGTACAGGATGGATCTGACTTCTGCAGAACATGCTGCATCCGCCGTGCGAAAATTAGCGTAGAGTCATCACTAAATAGAATGACAATTCGCTTCTTATGGATCGCTTTCATTGCCGTGCGTCTACGCATGTTTAGTAACTGCAGCTGATTGCTATTCTTCATTGTTCAAGATCATTCTCAAATTCAACTAAGATGCGTGACTGCTTTCGGTTGTGCCGAAAGTTATTCGGTTTCAGATGAGACGGCTGCAAGGCTTCTATCTGTCCTATGCTGTGCAGGCTACGCACAGGCCAGCCAATCAGTTTGCGATTTGCAAGGCTACGCAATTTCTCTTTCAATAAGGAGCTTTTGAGCTGTTGTAGCATTGTAGACCTCTTCCAAAATTGCTTACTATAGCTAAGTAAGATTTGTAAACGTACACTAAGCTAACCTCGGCAGGGCAATCCACAGAATGCGGGGCGTAAGTAAACTGAGCATAGTGAAATAGCTAAAATGACCTTTCGAGATACGGCCAATCAAACCTACGTTGTTGCAGGAAACGGCACTTCATTGTCTCATGTCGGTGAAAGCTTAATCTTAGCCTCTGACAAAATTGTACGGACCAATAATTTTTTCTTTGAACCTCAAACCTATCTTGGGAGCCGTGTTGATTTGGTCGTAATGGGTGGTGATCCGCGGGTTGCGCCGTTTATGGTCGAAACCCTGTGGCGGTGCAGGTCAACTTATGATGTGCGGGCATGGACTAGCCGGCACCCCAAAATTATTCGCGCGGGCAATCGTCGCTTTGCGTCAAATTTCGTACCGTTTCCCGAAATCGCCATAGAGCTTGAACAGAGAGTAAAGAAACTGGTTGAGCAATATGGCTGTAAACCTATGACTGGCACAAATGCGGTTTTGGCAGCTTGGGGGCTAGGTGCACGTAGAATAATTCTAACGGGTTATGACTTTTATCAAAGTGGGAAGCGCTATACTTATGATGTCGGACCGCATCAAAGCGCTCTCTTAGGAGCTGATTTAAACAATAGGGAGATTGATACTCAGCAACACAACATCAACTTAGATTTAGCAATTTTTCAAACTATTCAACAATTTGGAGCCTGTACATTGCTCCGTGCATCTAGTGGGACAGCTCTAGATGCCGAAATGGACCT
>DNHK01000241.1 GCA_003485905.1 Gammaproteobacteria bacterium
CCCAAAAAGACCCTACTTACAAAAGCGCAAAAAATGCGAAACAAGTCGCGCTACACACTCGGTGGTATAGGCAACTGTTTCATCTGTGTTCCTAAAAGCTAACTGGCGTTAGCTATATTAAAGTTTGGAAGTACGTTCGCATGCGTTCGCGCATAGCTTGATCGGGAAGCCTTCCATAACCAGCGCGCATATTGTCTACTACGTGGTGCGGTTTGTTGGTCTCTGTCGCTGTGCAGGTAACAATTGGATTAGATAAAACGTACTTGAGAGCGAACTGCGCCCAACTTTCGCAATCGAATTCTGCAGCCCATTCAGGTAGCTCCTTGTCTGCCGTTACACTAAAGTAAGCGCCGTCGTTCTCACCCAATTTAAACGACTCAATTGAAATTACTCCCACACCCATATCTGCGGCTAACGGAAGAATGCGATCTTCTACCGCATTCAGACTAATCGAGTATGCCGGCATGATGAAGTCAGGCTTTTTGTCTTTCATGAACTTCTCAAGCACCTCATTGCCAATCACCAAACTTGCTTCACTCGCGCCGATATAGCGAACCTTGCCTTCTGCTTTAGCTTTTTCAAGCACTGGCCACGTGTTCTCCGCATCTCTCATGTTGTGCAGCAGCATCAAATCCAAAGGTCGCTTACCCAAATTGGCAATCGTTTTATCCAGATGTTCAGCGGCAGCTTCAGCACCATTTACCGTGATTTTTCCAACCAAGAACAAATCGTCCTGAATACCCATTTCTTGGATCATACCGCCGAGAACGGGTGGATCCGGTCTAAAAAAGGCAGGCGTATCTATTACACGCCCACCCATGTCATACATGGTTTGAACCAGGGTTTTTGGCAGCTCATCGGTCGCACCTTCCGGGGTGATGTAAAACACATCTGGTGAACCTAGTGCTGCAACAGGTAAGGCCTCGTTAGTGCCCGGAATAGTACGAGTTCGCATGGTTTCTTGTGCAAAGGACGTAGCCGGCAAAGCAGTGGCTGCAGCGACGGCGCTGGACTGAGCCAAAAATTTTCGGCGGCTTATCGATGATAATCGTGTCATTATTTTTACTCTTTATATTGCAACTGTTGATTGGTTTTCTGACTAAAGCCTAACAACTCAGCATCTAATCAAAAGTATATATTTGTAACAAAAAAACAAGTACCTCCATCTAGAGGAAACGATAGTAGAACAGCTGGAAACACTTTAATTAGGCTCAATTGTGTAATGGAGTAAATCATTGTTCAGGATCTCTATTGCCATCTATGGAAGCTATACTTTAAGCTGCCTATCCATCAACGCTTATGTATTTTATGAATAATTCGGGATACTAAATATTGGTCAATAGGCCGCAATAAATGGGAAAGATAAATACTATGAATAAACTATCGAGTTACCTAATTTGCTCAATGGCTTTTGTTATTAGCACATCTGTTTGGGCTGAGTGTCCGGCCACCGATGAATCGAATATGCAATTACAGATACTGGGCTCCGGAGGGCCCAATGGCTCCGGCGATCGTGCTTCTACCTCTTACGTACTTTGGATAGATGGCGTGGGCAGAATTTTAATAGATGCTGGCAGTGGTACCAAACTTGCCTTTGATAAATCCGGCGCTAACTTCGACGATATTGATTTGGTCGCTATTAGTCATTTTCACCCGGATCACTCGGCAGAACTTCCAGCGCTGCTCTGGACATCTGGTGGCAGTTTTAGAATATCAGGCCCTACTGGGTCCGAAGCGTTACCATCACTTGAAAGTTTCTTGGACAGCTTGTTTGGAGAAGGAGGCGCGTTCAATGTTATATCCCGTCGCCTAGAGCTTGATCCACTAACGGTGAATGTAACTGGTACCGACGTCACCGAAGTTTGGCGTGATGGGGACATCTTGGTACATGGTAGGAGCGTCCCTCACGGTACGGTTCCAGCTGTTGGTTACAGAGTAGATATCGGGGATCACAGTATTGTCTTTACTAGCGATCAAAATGGTTCCGATGATTCCTTCATCGAATTCATCGAAGATGTTGATGTTTTAGTAATTCATATGACGGCGACCGAAGACTCTACTGGGGGAACGGCTCAGCTACACGCCAAACCAAGTGTTTGGGGTCAAATGGCAACAGCAGCAAATGCCGGTCATGTCGTCGTTAGCCATATCAGCACGTCATCGCCCGAGGTATTGAGCACTAACCTGAGAGTACTAGCTGATAACTACAGTGGACGGGTTACGGTGGGTGAGGATTTACTCTGTGTCCCAGTAAATTAGTAATCGACCAATTTTTCCCGACCTGGGAATATATTTGGGCTCCCAATGGCTTGGGCTATACGCAAGGGCCGGATCAGTTCTACTGACGGCGGTTATTGTCTCCGGTCAAATCCACACAATCAAAAGGCTGATATGGGCGTGCCGAAATATCTGAAACATTCCGCCCACTAAATGGCTTCGCGAGGTACAGCGGGTCTGTCACCGTGTAGTCTCGAACCAGCGTTTGATTGGCCTTGTTGTACCAAAATCTCTCCTGAATGTGCGCACCATCACTAATCATAGTCTCATCTCGCGGATGTAAGGCCGTCGCTCGCATTGCCACCGTATCAACCTCCAATACATCACCATCCCACCATCCAATGGAATGACCCGCAACGCTCAGCGCAAGATTCTCAGGAT
>DNHK01000325.1 GCA_003485905.1 Gammaproteobacteria bacterium
CCGACGATGTCGCCGATAATTGCTCCAATCATGATCTCCCCTCTTCCCTTCAGAGTTAATAGGTAATTTTACTCGTAAATCCTCTCGCGCACTTCACGGGTATGCTTGCAGTTGCCACGGTAAGTAAATCCGGGGCAGGAACATTCCAGGTGTCCAGCCCGGCCAAACTTGACCAGGTACGATGCAGATGGATCACGAGAACTGGTAAACTCCCAGCTGCCCGTTTCCATCACCGGTGTTTCTTCTGCTTTTGCTCGTGGTGATGCGTTAGCCAATGCATCGATCCGGGCACCAGCATCGCCTATTGCTCGTGCCGCCCTGGCTTCCTCCATAAGGGCGGGGGCAAGCTGTCTCAACCCATCCTGGATTTCCGTAAGGATTGATTGGTCTGGAATTTCCTCGGCCTCGACGGCGGCAATCAGTGCCATCTTTCTCTGAAGTAATGTTGCTATATAACCGTCCAAGGTGCCATCAGCATGGAAATACTCCACTGTGACACGTTTGTTTTGACCCATTCTATAACACCGGTCCTCTGCTTGGGCGTGGTTCGCCGGAACCCAATCAAGGTCCTGGAAGATCACGTGTGTGCCCGCCGTCATGGTGATCCCGACGCCCCCAGCAATGATGTTACAAAGCGCAACACGGACAGCAGGGTCACTCTGGAACCTATCTACGGCCTCAGTTCTCTTGGCAGAGGCATTAGCGCCAGTGATAGTGACTGCCTGATCACCCAGCATCTTCTTATGCCGCTCAATTCCGTCAGTGAAGCAGGTGAACAGAACGACCTTCTCACCTGTCGCGGTGACATCCTTGATGCGCTCTGCAACTGCTTTAAACTTGGCTTTGTGCAGGGAGGTACGGACATTCGTTAGACGGACCAGAAACTCCCTGTCATTGGGTTGAGACGGGTCCGTCCCAGAATACCAGGACAGGAATCCGTCGATGGCATTTAGAGCCGCTTTACTGCCAGAAATGTCTACGGGCACCCAAGAACGAACCTTGGGCGGTAAGTTCAGAACTTCATTCTTCATTCGACGGATAGAAACCTCTTTCATCAGGAGGTTCAACTCGTCAAGATTTGATGCACCAGTTGTTACCCATCCGTAGTCGTTTCGATAGGCGTCGCAATAGCGTTTGGCAAATGATAGGAACGATCTTGAGGCGGGGTGTCCGACACACCGGAACAAGTTAAACAGGTCCTTGGGACGATTTGTCATTGGCGTTCCTGTGAGAAGGAAAACAAATTCCGGACCAATCAGCGCGGCTTTTGCTTCCGCTTGAACACCAAGCAGTTTCAAACAATGACTAGTACGCTTGCTGGCATTCTTGATGAAATGGGCTTCGTCCAGGATGACGCCAGCCCAGTCAATCGCGTGGAGGCGATCTGCATGTTTGCTGAGGATGTCGTAATTAATGATTATCCAGCGTGGTGTGTCAGTCTGATTGGTATCAATTCCGAGCACCTCGATAGTCGCTTTGTCATCGACCATCAGTATTTCGCGCTTCCAGTTGAGTTTTATGGAAGCGGGGCACACGATGAGGATGGTGCCTTCAGGACATCCGGCTTCCATTGCGACGATGGCCTGGCGGGTTTTGCCAAGACCCATGTCGTCGGCGAGGATAGCCCGTTTCTTTGACAGCAGAAATGCAACGCCGTCTGCCTGATGGGGATACAGGCTGCCCTCTTTAATCTTATCGATGCCGGGGGCGAGTTTAATAATAGAGTTCATGAGTAATATCTTTCTTTTTAGTCTTTTTGCCGTGATGGCAGGGCGACAAGCTGAATCAAATACCCGATCCTTTGAGTGGGTCAGTCTTTTGTATTACTGCAGCATGGTGACAATTTTGAACCTGTTTGGATTACCGGCCTACCGAGAAACCGTTAGGCCGGTAATAGTTGTTGTTGCGGATTAGTGAATGTAACCAGCTTCACTCGCGGGAACAGGAATCAAGATTGTTTCTGGTTCTCCATCACCTTTAAGGTCAATCTCACCAATTGCATCCTGGTAGGCAACAAGATCAGCATCAGCTGATAGCATGTCGAGATCATCATCCCAGGAGGTGGCAATAATAACCTCTTCGTCCTCAAACGCGAAGCGATGCATATAGATGTTCACGCTACCTAAGGCTGCCACCTCGTCTAGTATCTGCATGGCAACATCCTCAAGCTGTTCGGTAAACTTCTCGGCTAAGGCCGGAAACCACCGAACCTTGACCCCGAAGTCAAAGATTTTAGTTAGAGGATCGATTTTCTTTTTGGGCCTCTGGTCAGATACTCCAACTTCCGCACCATCTAGCTCGTTTTCGCCAAAGTACTGATTGAAGTCCTGTATGGACTGTATGCTACCAGCGTATGGGCTGTCACCCAGGCCAAGGATATAGTCCAGTATATAGAGAAGATTGAACCAACCTTCGCCAGTTTCGAAGCAGACCACTTGTGAAGCAGCTGATACGGCAAGTATATCTTGCTCGACTGGATCGCGTGTTTTTAGCGCTGCAACAAGCATTATACAACCGCTGGCAAGAATGCCAGACCCGTCAGGTTTTAAAAACCGTTTGCCGAGTGTTGTGTACGCCCGGCTCATTTTCTGACGACCTGTGCAGTCGGCTATTGAATTTGCCTCTTCTTCAAACCCTATAAGCTCCATAAACTGAGGGAAGAAGACACCAGCAATTAAAGTGCAAATATCCGTTCGTCCCGTGTTTGGAATTTTATCGAGGCGCGAGACTAGTAGCTGCCGTGCCTTATCGTTTGCTCGGTCATTTAGAAGGCTTACCAATGCGGTAAGGCCCGGGTCCACTTCAGTAGGAGTATCAGTAACAGGGAAATTTCCTAGTTTCTTGGATAGAGCTGTCATAGCGCAGAGTTTCTTCCCCTCTCGATCCGCCCAACGGTGAAGAGTTAACGTACTTAGGTAAGAGCTTTTATTTGGCAATGCACATTTCCTTTCAATGTTAAAAATTGATTGGCAGTATTTTTGGGCCAACAATTTTGCAGCAGTGTGTGTCTTCAGCTTTATTCACTTCCGCTTTTTCATAATTAAGACTCGGCAGTTTCCACCCTGGCGTCGTGATGCCCAGTTACTTAATTCATCGGCTCCTGCAGCTTTACTGGGCGGGCATTTAGTCACCGCGTTTAAGGCAAGGTATTCTTCGATGAGTGATGAGTATTCAATGCTCTTCATTTTATTTCTCCTCTTTAGCGGCTGTAGCAAAATGCCGGGGACCGCAATCTAGATGTCAAATCGCCCCAGTCCATTAGATAGACCAATCCTAAGAAAAATGATTAAACCCGACGATAGTGGTCAGCCGGGTATGAATTGAAATGCGGAGGTTGTTTTTTGTCCTGACACATTCCGCTGGTCAGGTCCGGTATTGGTGCCGTGCTGGCTAAGCCCTTTACCGGGGTATGCTGCCCACCTCCCGGAAGCACTCACTCTGAGGCACTTCACCGCCGGTTGGGGCCGAACTTTCGTCCGTAGCAGAGCGACATGGGTCGCCCGGTGCGTTTAAGCACAGTCATAATGTTCAACATTGGGAAACAGACACAATCATGGCGTCAATTGCCCACAGTTGGGTACACTTTTGAGTTAGTTTCGACTTTGTCTTTTTGTAGTAGTCATGGAATTTCCTTTGTTTTTCCTATGCGGCGCATCATTTGTTACCACCGTGGGCGGAAATGCCTCGGTTGGTACGACTAAGCCGTTCTTAATGCGTGATACAACTATAGTTAAAAATGAGAAAATGTCAATATTTTGTTATAGGTTGTCACATGGATTATCCAATACTGGAACGGACTAGACAGGATACACCGGGATTACTTGGGTTTAAACCGGATTGGCTAAGATATGTCTATTTG
>DNHK01000261.1 GCA_003485905.1 Gammaproteobacteria bacterium
AAAGGGTAATGATCAGGTTAGATTCGAGCTGGGTGCATATGCACTAAATCCGGAGATAAAGGTAATTGCACCTTGGCGGGAGTGGAAACTTAACTCGCGAGATAAATTGCTTGCTTATGCTGATGAGCGCGGCATTCCGGTAGAAAAAAAAGCGGATGGTAAGTCTTTGTATTCTATGGACGCGAATCTGCTGCATATCTCATACGAGGGCGGTATTTTAGAGGACCCATGGGCCGAAGCTGAAGAAGAAATGTGGCGATGGACCGTATCGCCCGAGCAAGCACCAAACCAAGCGAGGTATCTCGAGCTTGAGTTTAGTAAAGGTGACATTACTGCGATTGATGGTGAATCCATGAGCCCGGCGAATGTTATGCGGCTGCTGAATAAAATTGGTGGAGAGCATGGTGTAGGGCGAGACGATATCGTCGAGAACCGATATGTCGGCATGAAGTCACGCGGTTGTTATGAAACTCCAGCTGGGACTATTATGTTACGAGCCCATCGTGCAATGGAGTCGTTAACCCTGGATCGTGAAGTTGTGCACCTACGTGACGAATTTATGCCACGTTATGCCACGTTAATTTACAATGGGTACTGGTGGAGCCCGGAACGTGAAATGTTGCAAACCATGATTGACGCGTCACAACAACACGTCAATGGCACCGTTCGCGTCAAGTTATATAAAGGCTCGGTAAGCATCGTTGGCCGCAAATCAGATGATTCACTATTTGATGAGCGCATTGCAACGTTTGAAGATGATGACGGAGCGTATAATCAAGCCGATGCGGAGGGGTTTATAAAACTCAACGCATTGCGACTGCGTATCGGCGCGAAACGTAAAAGTTAGCTCGCCATCAAAAACTCTTCAATTAAACAAGCAGGAGTTGGCCCATGCTTTGGATAAAAGCATTTCATATTATTTTTATGGTGACCTGGATGGCAGGGATTTTTTATCTTCCTCGGCTTTTTGTCTATCACGCCATGGCCGAAGATCAGGTAGGCAAGGATCGATTTAAAGTTATGGAACGTAAACTGTTTCTTGGGATTATGACACCAGGCATGATTCTGACGCTCATTTCTGGCATGTACTTATGGCTTGGTTACGGATTTAGTGGAGGCTGGTTACACCTCAAGCTCATCTTGGTAGCGACTTTAATTGCGTACCATTTTTGGTGTGGCACTACGATTAGACTTTTCCGAACCGATAACAATAGTCGATCTCACAAGTTCTATAGGGTGGTAAATGAACTGCCCGTGTTAGTTTTAGTTGCAATCGTCATACTGGTTGTAGTTAAACCCTTCTAGCGTTAAAGCAGCAATGTTTAGCGTAGTGCTATATGAACCGGAAATTGCTCCAAATACCGGGAATGTAATTAGACTGTGCGCTAATACTGGGGCCGAACTTCATTTAATTGAGCCACTCGGATTTAGTCCCGACGAAAAAAGATTACGCCGTGCCGGATTGGATTATCACGACTGGGTAAAGGTGAAGACCCACTCAAGCTATGATGATTTTTCTAGGGACCACACTGGTAGAATTTTTACTCTATCGACCCATCACACAAAATCTTACAGTAAAGCTGAGTTCGCACCCGGCGATACCTTTGTATTTGGGCCAGAAACACGGGGCTTACCACAGGAAATTCGAAGTAGCATTCCATCTGAACAACGGTTAACGCTACCGATGAAACCCAACAACCGCAGCCTGAACTTATCAAACTCGGTTGCAATTGTGGTGTATGAAGCATGGAGGCAGCTAGGCTTTTCAGGGGCACAATAAGCAATCACACATTCAATATTTTCCGAAAACCTGTAGCCGAATATTCAAAGATAGTATATTTTGTTAATTCTAGTTACAGACTAGCGAAGCAGACAATTTGGAGGGGGAAACATGTCAGAGTCAAGCAACTTCGATTTTGCGATTGTAATAGCGCAAATTAAACAGATCATCACGGACCCGGTGGCTTTCTACAAGAATATGCCTAAAACCGGTGGCTACGGTGAACCAATTATATTCTTATTAGTTGCGGCGGTTGCCGGCGGAATTGTCTACGCAGGACTTTCTATCATAGGTTTAACGCCCGGCCCAAATTTTGCTGGACTTGGTGCCATTATCGCATTTCCGATCGGCGGCTTGATTGGAAGTTTCATTGCTGCCGGAGTTTTGTTTGTCATTTGGAAATTGATGGGGTCACCGGAAAATTTTGAAACGGCTTATCGATGCGTCGCTTATTCGTTCGCTCTTATGCCTGCGCTTGCGGTCCTTATGATCCTGCCTTACTTGGGGACTATACTGCGCACTCTTTGGGCAACGTGGCTTGTCATAATCCAAAGCACTGAAGTACATGGTCGCGCAAAGAAAACCGCTCAGCTTGTATTTGGAATCATAGCCGCGCTGATGATATTAAGCGGTTTAAGCGCCGAATACGCAACAAGACAAGCCATGGAACAAGTAGAAGAATTCCGCGAAGGCTTAAACGAAGCTCAATCTAACGCGCTTGAAAACCTGGAAGACATGACGCCCGAAGAAATGGGGCAAGCTGCAGGTGATTTTATTAGGGGCCTTCAAGAAGCTGCAAAGCAGGCGGAGGAAAATCGTGAATAGTAAAACTATACAGCCAAACGACCTTCTATGCTGATCGTTTGATCGGCTGGTTCTTCTACCTACCAGCCGATTATTTTAAAGCCTCAACGAAAATAAAGCCGATACTACTCTGGCGTATATATCTCTGCGCCACCTTTTAAAAACTCCTTCGACTTTTCATCCATGCCAGCTTTAAGCGCGGCTGCCTCTTCAATTCCCTTTTTCTTAGCATACTCACGCACGTCCTGAGTGATTTTCATCGAACAAAAATGGGGCCCACACATTGAACAAAAGTGTGCAACCTTTGCCGAATCTTTAGGTAGCGTCTCATCGTGATATTCCATTGCCCTCTCGGGGTCAAGACCAAGGTTAAACTGATCTTCCCAACGAAATTCAAACCGCGCTTTAGATAGCGCATTGTCACGAATTTGAGCACCAGGATGACCTTTTGCTAAATCTGCTGCGTGAGCTGATATTTTGTACGTAACGATCCCATCTCGAACATCTTCCTTGTTTGGTAGGCCTAAATGCTCCTTAGGCGTAACATAACAAAGCATCGCTGTGCCGTACCAGCCGATCTGTGCTGCACCAATTGCAGAAGTAATATGATCGTAGCCGGGTGCTATATCTGTGGTTAAGGGCCCCAACGTGTAAAACGGTGCTTCATAGCAATCTTCAAGTTGCTTATCCATATTTTCCTTAATCATGTGCATCGGAACATGCCCAGGTCCTTCGATCATCACCTGAACGTCATGCTCCCAAGCGATCTTTGTCAGCTCTCCCAAAGTTTCAAGCTCACCAAATTGCGCCTCATCATTGGCATCCGCGATTGAACCCGGACGCAATCCATCACCCAAAGAAAACGACACGTCATACGCCTTCATAATCTCGCAAATATCTTCAAAATGAGTGTAAAGAAAGTTCTCCTGATGATGTGCCAGGCACCATTTGGCCATTATCGATCCACCACGAGATACGATGCCAGTTACTCTCGTAGCCGTCATCGGAACATAACGCAGCCGAACTCCAGCATGAATAGTAAAATAGTCTACACCCTGCTCAGCTTGCTCAATCAAGGTGTCTTTAAAAATTTCCCAAGTTAGATCCTCGGGCTTGCCATCGACTTTCTCCAATGCTTGATATATCGGTACCGTACCTATCGGAACCGGCGAATTTCGCACTATCCACTCCCGGGTTTCATGAATGTTTTTACCCGTGGATAAATCCATCAATGTGTCGCCACCCCAACGAGTAGACCAGACCAGTTTTTCTACTTCTTCTGCAATAGAAGAAGTCACCGCTGAATTACCGATATTGGTATTAATTTTGACTAGAAAATTTCTACCAATGATCATAGGTTCCAGCTCAGGATGGTTAATGTTAGCTGGAATAATCGCGCGGCCAAGTGCGATTTCATCGCGAACGAACTCAGCCGTTATTGTTTCTGGGATGTTCGCGCCAAAATCTTGACCCGGATGCTGCCGAAGCAACTTCTCATATGCGGGATCTTTTCGATGTTGCTGCAATCGCATATCTTCACGAATCGCGACATACTCCATTTCAGGGGTAATAATGCCCTGTCGTGCATAATGCATCTGCGACACGTTTTTGCCGGGCTTGGCCTTGCGCGGATTTCGCAAATGCTCAAATCGTAAATGATCTAACGACTTATCATTTTGCCGCTCCAACCCAAACTCAGAGCTCGGACCGCTCAATTGTTCTGTGTCTTCGCGCTCCGATATCCAAGGATCACGAACTGACGGCAGTCCAGCAGTCAGATCGATATCAGCTTTTGGGTCGGTATACGGGCCCGAAGTATCATAAACAGTGATTGGCGGGTTATTCTCGAAACCGAAACTAGCTTCCGTATCACTTTGCGACACCTCACGCATAGGCACCTGAATATCCTTTCGCGAACCCTCAACATAGACTTTCTGTGACCCCGGAATTGGCCGCACCACTTCCTCAGAAAGTCGTTCAGTTGCCTGATAAAAGTCTTGTTTAATTGCTCGCATAATTAGTTCCTAAGATAGCCTTGTTTGCAGGCTCAAGTTGATCGAAAAGTGACCAACGTTAGCTGGATTCACAACAAGTCGACGGTAGCTGATGGTCAATAGCGAATCAAGCAAAGAAACATAAAACTATCGCAACTATATAGAGTTACCTTTTGTTAGCCTTTGCAGCATATAATTCGGCAACGACATGGGAATATAATATTTAACAACACCGGAAACAGATGACATCATTTTTGATATAAAATCATGCTGACCAAAATAAAAATTAGTCTCGTAGGCTGTCTACTGGCTTTTTCTTGCGCCCCCGTTTATGCACAAACAGACTCCGTTGCACCGATAATCGACGGCTCAGACCTCGCAGAGATACTCGCAGACGCACGCAAAAACGACCCAACTTACCAGTCAAGTAAACTTCGACTGGATGCTGACCTCGAGGGATTACATGAAGCGCGTTCATTTCTATTCCCACAGCTATCAGCCAATGTGGTGGCTAATGACATCGATGAGTCGCAGAGTGTAACTGGAGGCGACAACCCTTTTCTAGGGCGAGGCCAAGCTGAATATACCGCGCACTCGTATGGACTCCAATTACGCCAGGTTATTTTCAACCCGGCTATATTTTCGCAGGTTAAGCGCGCTCAAATTGAAGCGGAAATTGCCACCGCGGGATTGGAAATTGCAAATCAAGATTTACTACTGCGTGCCGCTGAAGGGTATTTCGAGGTTCTACTCGCACAGGACAATCTGGAGCTCTCTGCCGCAAATCTGAAATCCTCGGAAGAACAATTTAGGCAAGTTGAAAGTCGATTTGAGGTTGGTTTGGCGACGCGCGCCGAACAGCAACAGGCACTCGCTCGATGGCAAACCTCGATAGCCGCCAACATTGTTGCTCAGAATGATATGCAAAACATAGAACGTTTTCTGGAAGTTATTACCGGAACACGCTATTCAAGTTTGGCTGCTTTACCAGACGATACAAACGTTTTAGATTTACTTGTAGATCTCGATCGCGCGAATTGGATCGATACCGTAGAAATGAATAATTTGTCGCTATACCAGCAACAACTAAAGTTGGAAGTCGCTGGACGTTCTGTAGATATTGAAAAAGCCGGCCATTACCCTACGCTTGATGCCGTAGTTGATTACGGTACCAGAGTTAATAACGGGGGTATATTTGGTGCAGCAACACGTAACCAAACAACCAATGCATCGCTACAACTATCTATCCCGATATTCACTGGCGGTCGAGTTCGAAGTCGCATTCGATCTGCCAATTACGAATTTGAAGCGGTTCGCCAAGACCTCTCTTACACCCACAGCCTAGTAATGACTGACGCAGAGAATTTGCTTGATCAGCTGTCCAGCCAAACACAAACTATAGAGGCACTATCAAAGGCGGTTGATGCCAGCACACTTGTGCTTGAAGCGAAACAAGAGGGCTTTAGAGCGGGGATTGAAACAAACTTGAATGTTCTCGATGCACAGCGTGATTTATTTCAAGCAGGAGTGAATTACAACAGCGCCAAATACGATACCTTAATAATTATATTGAAGCTCGAGCAAATCGCGGGCAATTTAAGTGAGACACATTTGGGAGTGCTTAATGCCATGTTAGTTCCTTCTACGACCAACTAAATTCTTTAAATAAAACCTTTGGCCGCTAGTAATACCGATGCCTTTGCTAATGCGCCTGAGTGATCGAGTATCAACTGCTTTCCCAGTTGGCCACAGTCATGTCGTAAGTTTGGGTCACTCAAAAGGCGATTTACCATATCGAATAATTGTTCTTCGTCATTAACTTGAAACCCTGCCCCAGCATCTACAACCCAACGGCTTATTTCGGCAAAGTTAAACATATGCGGGCCAAAGCAAACTGGAATGCCTAAAGCACATGGCTCAAGTAAATTTTGGCCTCCCAACTCAACCAAGCTACCGCCGACAAACGCAACATCAGCTACCCCATACAAGAGTGATAATTCACCCATGGTATCGGCAAGATAGACGTCGACACTGGTATCTAGTTCATCTAATAGAGACCGACGAGCAAGCTTAAAACCAGAGCGCTTGGAAAGTCTAGCGACAGAATCAAATCGCTCGGGATGTCGAGGAACTAAGACTAACAATAATCTCGGGTGAACTTCCCGTATACGTTGAAATGCTCGAAGTACGATTTGCTCCTCACCATCACGTGTACTCCCACAAATCCAAACTGGTCGATCGCCCGCAATCTTACGCCGTATGTCCTGCGCGGCTTCACCGGTACTCGGAGGTATTGCAGCATCGATCTTTATACTACCTGTTACATATGAACGATCAACCGGAGCGCCAATCGATACGATACGCGCCGCATCGGCTTCACTTTGGATTAAAAACAATTTTACTATGCCCAGCAAAGGGGCAAACATAGACCGAAATCGTGCATACCGCTCTCTCGAACGGTCCGATAGCCGCACATTTATGTACGCCAGCTGTACATTTTTATTCTGACACTCCCGAATCAAATTAGGCCAGATTTCAGTTTCTACAATTAGCCCAACTTTTGGCCGCACCCGGGACAAGAACTGTCGTACTCCAATACCGGTGTCGTACGGTAAATAGCAGTGCTCAACGCGATCAGAGAATAGTTGCCCCACCGTGATTGATCCAGTGGGTGTGGTTGTTGTTACGCAAATTTTATATTCAGGCCTTTTTCTTAGAATAGATTGCACAAATGGAACAATCGCTCGTACTTCACCAACAGAAACGGCATGTATCCAACAATCTATCGGCGCCTCAACCGTTACCAAACCAAGCCGTTCGCCCCAACGCTGCCAATATGCTCTATTGCGAAAACCCTTGGCTAATTGCATTAACAACACTACTGGCAGTAATACATACACCATGAGGCGATAAGTCAGTAGCATCAGGTAAGCCAATCACGTGCAACAAGATAGTGTCTCAACAAGTCATGCTCGGCCGAACCGGCTTCTGGAGACAGACCATATTCCCAGCGCACAAGAGGAGGTAAACTCATCAAAATGGACTCGGTACGCCCCCCGCTTTGTAGTCCAAATAAAGTTCCTCGGTCGTATACAAGATTAAACTCAACATAACGGCCGCGACGATATAGCTGCCACTGTCGTTCGGTCTCACCCCACGCAGTGTCATGCCTACGCTCAAGTATTGGCAAATAAGCAGGCAGATAATGATCCCCAACACTTCGCATAAAGGAAAACGCGGTTTGGAAATCGGGTGTATTCAAATCATCAAAAAATAACCCGCCGATGCCACGCTGCTCTTCTCGGTGCTTTAAATAAAAGTACTTATCGCACCATGTTTTGTATTTCTCGTAAGCTCCTTTTTCAAAGCCATCGCAAGCCTCTTTAGAAAGGGTGTGCCAATGTACGGCATCTTCATCAAACCCATAATAGGGCGTCAAATCAAAACCCCCACCAAACCACCAAATAGGGTCTGGTGTATTCTGGCCAGCAACAAAAAACCGTACATTTGCGTGTGAGGTTGGTGCATAAGGGTTCAGCGGATGAATGACTAAGGATACGCCTAACGCTTCAAATGCCTTACCTATAAGCTCCGGCCGTTGGTTAGTCGCCGACGCGGGCAACGCCTCGCCTTTCACGTGGGAAAAGTTAACGCCTCCTTTCTCAATTACCGCACCCTCAGCAAGCACACGACTTTGTCCCCCTCCGCCCGATTGGTACTCCCAATGGTCTTCCTGAAATTTACTACCATCAACCCCTTCAAGCCCATGACATATA
>DNHK01000440.1 GCA_003485905.1 Gammaproteobacteria bacterium
GGAACCCTATAAATGGTACCCACAACGCGCGGGAAGGATAGATCTAATTTGGCCACGTATGGTCGAGACAGGTCGTATGAACGATCCGATGGTAAGACAAGAAGTAGCGAAGCTACTCATGCTGTCTTATACAGCTGAGTGGACGGCACAGCGAGCTAGAGCTGCTCAGGCACATGGAAGGCCGCAAGGTCCTGAAGGGTCATTAGGTAAATTGGTGTCGAGTCATTTGGCGCGAGCGGCCGCTAAGGTTCATACTTTAATCGGAAGTGCCGATGCGTTACTGAAAGGATCTGATGGCGCGACAAACGGAGTGATTGCTGAGATATTACTGTCAGTGCCAGCCACATCAATTGCAGGAGGAACTGACGAAATCCAGCGGAATATTATTTCAGAGCGGGTGTTAGAAATGCCGAAAGAACCGCGTATGGACGGAGGTGCGTTTCGCGATGTTCCAAAAAATCCGGTGCGCAAACGTTGAATTAGCCGGCTTTAGCCTGGGACGTCAGTATCGCCGCAGGTGCTATCAACGACGCTTTACAAGCCTATGGCTCCGGCTCTAGTTTTACGTTGCTCCCAGGCGATACTATTGGCGTTCGTTCAAGCGTGAATAGTGCGCTGACATTCAACCTGTATGGGGTGGTGGCAAGTGGCCGATAATCTGTACAATAAATTATGCGTGCATAAACTCTAACGGAAGGTACTTATTATGGCCAAACGATTCAATTCCGAAGAAGAAAGAGACCTGTTTCTCAAAGAACCCCGTATTGCTTCCTTGATGTATTGGGGCGCAGAGCCAGCGCCCATCGGCGTTCCAGTCTGGTTCGAATGGGATGGCAAAACTGTTCGTATGTTTGCTTTTCGGACTACGCCGAAAATAAATCATATGAAGAAGAATCCAAACATTTCTGTGCTAGCTCATAATCGTATTGGAGAACCAGAAGGCTGGGTGGCTTTCGATGGGATAGTTCGTATTTCGGATATTTCTGTAAATGAGTGGCGTCCGTTTTTAGACAGAGTTGTCCCAAAGTATTGGGATTTGTCAGATCCTGTATACGCAGAAGAAATCGAAAGCTGGCGGGCAATACCAGAGTCATTTGTGTGGCTGGATCTCAATCCTGTTTCGATTCGCTCCGGTGGCGCTTAAATTTAACTGTTAATGACGCGCTTCAAGCCTTACATTAATTCGCAGCGACTCTACATAAATAAAGATTTAGGAAATTATTCAAAATAATGGATATGAAATTCGATGATGTCATTCTAGGGCGCCGGAGTATTCGAGGCTACAAAACTAAACCCGTGAGAAAACAGCTCATTGAAGAAATTCTCGCGCTAGCAATGCGCTCGCCGTCATCAATGAATACACAGCCGTGGAATTTCTACGTAATATCCGGCCGACCCCTCGATAAAATTCGAGAGGGAAATACCGAAAGGAATCTTGCAGGAGTTCCTCATTCCAGAGAATTCAGAATCGGACAACCGTTTCAAGGACAACATCGAGAAAGACAGATCGGAGTCGCCAAACAACTTTTCTCAGCTATGCATATTGCGAGAGAGGACAAGGATGCTCGCCAGGATTGGGTACTACGTGGTTTCCGTCAATTTGATGCCCCAGTTTGTGTAATTATCACATACGATAAAATTCTAGCGGATAGTGACGATACTTCGTTTGACTGTGGTGCAGTAACGACTGCTCTAGTGAACGCCGCTTGGTCACGAGGTCTGGGAGCTGTCATTAATAGCCAGGGAATCATGCAATCGCCGGTGGTGCGTGAATGCGCTGGGATAGCTACGGACCAAGTGATCATGAAAGCTATCGCACTAGGCTGGCCCGATGAAACGTTCCCAGCGAACCGCGTTATCTCGGAACGAAAAATGGTGGATGAAGCCACAACTTTCGTTGGCTTTGATGATTAGCTATTAACGCTATTCGTTCCCTTAAAATTCGGACTTGAGTTTACAATAATAGGGAGATTCAGAATCTCGTCCATGATCAGGTTCTCATTATATGGAGAGAGTCTTTAGTTGGATTTATGTATTGCATGAACCTTTCATCATCTGTTACGATCAAATCTCGGATATATCACGCTGGCTGATAAAAAATTGGAACCTATCTGATGAGACGACGAGTTACCGGGTTATTTGTTGCCGCCTTCTTGGGGTTTCAATTTATATCTCTGCTGCACGCGGTGGAATACGGGCATGATCAGCATGAGCATAATGGTTCTGTTTGTTACGTTGCAACATATCTTGACAAAACTGAGTCGTGTGGTGGTACTGCACATAATAATGCTCAAATTCCTGCTACTCCGTTTCTCTTCGTCCTTCCTGATGAAAGTGATGTAAACTTTCAACCCTTCCTGAGAGATTCTTTACCACGAGCGCCCCCTCAGTATTCCTAATACTCATAGCTAATTTATTTTAAAGTAAATGCTAGCACTCTGTTGTGTCAGCATAGTTATATTGTGTAGGAAATTAATATGTTAAAAATTAAATTTAGAGTAGCAACGTGTCTGCTCGCTGTACTCGCGAGTTCGTCTTTGTGGGCAGCTGGTCATCAAGAAGTTGAACTACTGCGCGCGGAAATAGCTGCGATGAAGGCAGCACATGAAGAGCGTATTTTGCTGTTAGAGGCAAAACTTGAAGAAGTAGCGGTCGCAAAAGTTGCCGTAAAATCTGAGGCGGTCTCCGACGAAATAGTTGCGGTAGTTCCAATGCGTCCTGCCACTAATCGACGTTCAATTAAGAAGAATCTGTTCAATCCGTCGATCGGTTTGATATTCAATGGTCAATATACTCAGCACGAAACTGCGGAGGGTGAGATCGCTGGATTTGCCGTCGGGCATGAAGGCGAGCGAGGCGGAGAAGGATTTGCTATAGATCATACTGAGCTGACTTTCTCATCAACCATTGATGATAAATTCTTTGGCAGCTTAACAGCAGCAATAGTAAAGCATGAAGGGAAGACGGAAATTGAGCTCGAAGAGGCCTTTATTCAGACTATGCCTGGTCTTGGTTTGCCCAC
>DNHK01000319.1 GCA_003485905.1 Gammaproteobacteria bacterium
AAGAACTCAGCCGACTGCATTTAGAATTCACTGCCAACCTCAACGGTATTGGGCGAAACACAGATTTGCAGGAAATGGTGCGTGACGCGACGGTGGAGCTGTATCAAACTATTCAAGGCTTACAAGATGAAGAAACCATTGCGTTGTCTAATGGATTACTACGTGTGTCTCTGTTCACCCCCACCTATGACGTCGCCACGCCAGTTTTAGACGCGTTAGTTCTTTCCGGCCTACTTAATGTAGTAGAAGATAGTGGTGTTTTAGCAACAATCGCTGCCTGGCAACGGGCGGTTAAAAATGTAACCGAATTTGAAACCAGCGCGCTTGAATTTACTGAGTCTCAACTTTTGCCCAGCCTCATCCAACGTGGAAATATGGGGCCACTATTGATTATTGATAGCGAACTGCGCAATACCGAAAATGACCGCGCCAATGAAAATAGACCGGGCCCGGGGGAGGATAGACAAAGTAGCAACGGCCGAAGAGACGGCGAACGCGGCTTATTAACCCGCCTCCGCGGGCCTGACGATGATCTGGAAACCCTGGTCTAAGTCGATAGCGCCCTGAAAGGCCTGTTTGCGCAAAGAACAAGGGGTGCGAATCGTTCTGCTCAATCACTTTCTCGATTGGAACTTGCAGCGACACGCTTGATCAGTGCAGTAGAAATTGCGCAAGGACTAGCCCCGCGTAACCCTACCAATAGCTCAGGAAGACAGGTCTCGGCTTCGCCAAATTGAAAAGATAGCAGGAAATACCACTAATACCAATATCAGCGCGGTACCTACTCCGCCAAGCATAGGCGCGGCTATTCGTTTCATTACATCAGCTCCACTACCAGAGCTGTACATGATTGGCATAAGTCCTATAAGCAGGGTCAAACTTGTCATCAACATTGGGCGAATGCGTTGACTAGCACCCTGAGCGATAGAGTCTTGAAGGTCACGTTGAGTTAATACCGAACCACTAGCACGCCGATCTTGCCAGCTTAGGTCTAAATACAGCATCATAAGTAAGCCTAGCTCTACCGCCAAACCGGCAACCGCGATCATTCCAACAGCAACAGCAACGCTAAGATTGTAATTGAGCGCACTCAACAACCAAACACTGCCAATCACTGAAAACGGCAATGCCGACATAACTATCAATGATTCTACTACCGATTTTCTATGCAGATATAACATCAGAAATATCAACAGGACCGTCAACGGAACCAAAACACTTAAACGCTGCTTGGCCCGTTCAAAATAGGTGAATTGTCCTGCCCACTCGATTCGGTAGCCTGCGGGAATAGCGACAGAATCGTTAACCACTTGTTGCGCTAACTCAACAAAATCAGCAATACCAATTTCACTGTTTATATCGACAAATACAAAACTTACCAACTGTCCGTCTTCATTCCGCAGCGCCGGCGGACCGGTACGAAAAACAATATCCGCCACCTGTGTAATGGGTATTTGCTGACCTGAGGCTGTGGTTACAAAAATACGCTCAAGCGCTTCTGGGGTATCTCGATAGTCACGAGCATAGCGAACCAATATATCGTACCGCTCTCGTCCCTCTATAGTTTCGCTAACACGCGAACCACCGACTGCGGCTTCGATTACATCCTGTACATCGCCGACATTCAAGCCAAATCGAGCGGCAGCTGCACGATCAATATCAAAATCTATGAAATAGCCACCGGTAGCCCGTTCAGCAAAAGCACTTCGCGTGTAAGGCGCGGTACGCAGGTCTTTCATTAACACCTGTTCAATCTCTACCGCAGTCGTTTCAATAATAGTTAAGTCTTCACCAAAGACCTTAATACCCAGCGCAGAACGAATACCAGTCGCCAACATCTCAGTACGCGTTTGAATGGGCATCCACCAAACATTTGGCATACCGGGAAATCGCATCGCCAAATCCATTTCCGAAATCAACTTGTCCCAAGTCATGTCATCTCGCCACTCACTTTGTGGTTTCAACATGATATTGGTTTCGATCATAGATAAAGGCGCGGGGTCAGTAGGGCTAGTGCTACGGCCTACCTTGCCGAACACTCGCTCAACTTCTGGAAACTTCTTCAGCTCCGCATCCATCGTCTGTAAAACATTGGTCGCTTCTTCTATCGACATACCCGGAACGGAGGTCGGCATATACAATATGCTGCCCTCATTCATCGGCGGCATAAACTCACTACCGAGGCTCCGATAAACAGGGATTGTAAGCACCAGTGCAACCACTGTTGCTATCACAACAGGCCAACGAAAACTGACGGCAAATCGAACTATCGGGACGTAAGCATTACTTAAGGCTAAATTTAGCCTACTCTTATTACTAGTTATCCGGCCCTTTATTAACAATACGGCAAGCGCAGGTATTAAAGTCACCGATAGGAGCGCCGCAAAAAACATCGAATAAGTTTTGGAGAAAGCCAACGGTTTGAACAACCGCCCTTCGGTACCCTCGAGTGCAAACACCGGCAAGAATGACACGGTAATTATCAGCAACGAGAAAAAAATACTGGGCCCGACTTCCTGCATCGCTTCGATCACAATGCGAGTGCGAGATCGGCTATCTTCAACCGCTGCCTGCAGCCGTTTATGAATGTTATCAATAATAACAATAGCAGCATCAACCATTGCCCCAATCGCCACCGCTATTCCACCAAGCGACATAATGTTTGCAGTAAGCCCTTGATAATACATAGGTATAAAGGACAGTAAGATTGCGATTGGCAACATTAATATCGCCACAAATGCGGAACGCAGATGAAGCAAAAAGAGCCCAATAATCAGAGAAACAATCAACATCTCTTCGAGCAACGTGGTTCGCAAAGTATCAATCGCCCGCTCGATAAGGCTGGAACGATCGTAAACCGGAACTATCTCAACCCCTTCGGGCAAGCTTTGAGCAAGTACTTGAATACGATCTTTTACCCGATTAATTACCTGAAAAGCATTTTCTCCGTAACGCATGACCACAATTCCACCAACTGCGATACCTTCACCATCGAGCTCGGCCTGACCACGCTGCATGGCAGGACCTAGTCCTACGCTTGCCACATCTGCAATGGTTACGGGAATACCTCCTTCATCTATACCAATCACTACCTGTTCGAGATCTGCCACCGAACTAACATACCCGCGTCCCCGAATAAACTGCTCGTGCCCGGCTATCTCTAGCACACGACCACCAACATCATTGTTTGATGCCCGAACCGCAGCCGTGACTGTTTTTAACGGTATACCGTGTGACACCAATTTATTCGGATCGATGTCGATTTGATATTCCTTTACAAACCCACCAACCGAGGCGACTTCGGCTACTCCCTCTACAGACTCGAGCGCGTAGCGAAGATTAAAATCTTGCAGACTTCGTAAATCCGCCAAACTCTGATTACCAGTTCTATCAACCAAGGCGTATTGGTATACCCAACCGACACCAGTTGCATCTGGCCCCAGGGTCGGTCGTACACCCTGAGGTAACTTTGCTGCGGCCGTATTTAGGTACTCTAGAACTCTTGAACGCGCCCAGTAAATATCGGTATCGTCTTCAAAGATTACATACACAAATGATAAGCCCATAAAACTTTGGCCACGGACAAATCGAACGTCGGGTGCGGCCAGCAAAGTTGTTGATAACGGATAGGTTATCTGATCTTCTACAAGATCCGGACTGCGCCCCGGCCAATCAGTAAAAACGATGACCTGAACATCAGACAGATCAGGAATCGCATCCAATGGTGATAGCACTAATGAACGGTATCCCCAGGCTGCCAGGCCAACGACCAATACAATCGTGATTACACAATTTCGTGCTGACCACTCGATCAGTTTCGCGAGCATGCTAACCGGTCGGTCTACCATTGCTGTAACCCGGTTTTAAGTCGTGCTTCTGCGGCCACTAGAAAATTACCAGAGGTAACTACAACATCACCTGTATCAATGCCATCAAATATCTCAACATAACCTTGCGCTCGTTGCCCAGTGGCAACCTGAACCGGTTTAAGATAACCACCGCCCAAATCTACAAAAACCACACGACTGGTGCCTGCCACAATAACTGCTTCTTCTGGCACGGTGAGAGTAATTCCAAAACTGATCTCGAGCGATACCTCAGCGTACATATCAGGCTTTAAAAGGGCAGCTGCATTATCGAGCGTCAAGCGTAATCGCGCAGTACGGGTTTCATTTTGAATATAAGGATAGATATATTCGACCTGAGATTCGAATCGCTGATTAGGCAAATACGGAATGGAGACCACTACCGGCGTGCCGACAGTAACAAGCTCAAGATCGCTCTCATAAATATCAGCTTCGACCCAAACTTGTGACAAATCCGCGATCGTCAATAATGTCTGGCCGGCACTCACACCACTTCCATCAGTTATATTACGTTCAACGACGATCCCGCTTTTTTGTGCGTAAATCGGAATATAATCTTGCGCTGCACCTCGTCGCTCCAACTCCGCAATTTCACGCTCATCCATATCCCATAGAACTAAACGATGGCGTGCAGAAATATTCAGAGAATCGGAAGACCCTCGATTTATCGTCTCAATATACTCCTGTTGTGCCGCAAAAAGATCTGGACTGTACACAGTGAACAACTCCTCACCTTTCTTGACCTCAACGCCGACATAGTTTGCTTTTAACGTTCCGATATATCCGTCGTACTTTAACGTTACTTGCGAAAGCGAACGCTCATCGTAATTTACCCGGCCTACCGCTCGAATAGATTTGGTTAGCTCTCTATCAGTCGCTTGTGCGGTTTTTAAACCAATTAGCTGTCGACGACGAGCATCGATAGAGAAGGTGTTGTCGCCACTATCCAATGCGCTCCCATCACCGATAAGGACACCGCCACTAGCAATGCTCAAACCTGCCCGGTCAGTCGCCAGATCAAATTGCAATCGCCGACTACCGAATTCAGGATGCTCTTGAATTTGCACAGTTAGGGGCCATTCACCTCGCATAGCAAGTTCTACTTCTCCCTCGTAGCGCCCAGGCGCTGTTTCCAAAAGTTGTCCGGCAGCGGCCCGCATTGCAGACATGGAACCCATCGCAGGCATTTCTGCATAGGCATCAATAACAACCCCACTAGCCGGATCCCCGTTTTCATCCCAGATTCTAAAAATAAGTGTATTGCTACCAACTGTTGGTGTCGGCGGGTCGGTTGCGACCGATATTTCTGCTGGCCCAACTTGAAAGCGCGGGTCTACATCTTCAGCTACACCGCTAATTTGCCTAGGTTCAACAACCGTTTTATTTGACCGGTCGGTGAAAACCGTCCAACCCCACGCTACGAAAACCAATACACTGAGCGCAACGACTATGCTTTTCTTTTTCATCACTGTACTCCATCGATATTTGATGAGTGAAGTTGCAAAGAACCACCCGCCCTCAATTCTAATTCAGCCAATCTCTGAATAGCACTAGAATGACTACGCACTAGGTCTTCTTCGATTTGCAACTTTTGACGCTCGGCACTAATCACTTCCATAAAGCCGCCTCTGCCGCTTTCATAATCAGTCAGCGTAGCTTTGAGGAATTCATCAGCTAGCGGTAGCAAAGTATTTTCATGCAACTCAATACTATCTAACGATTCAACCACCCCGGCATACGCTGCAGTTAGTTCTGCCAGCAATTGGCTAGCTTGGTTGGCACGTTGTGATTGAGTCTGACGCACACTTGCCTGTGCGGAGAGTAGTTGTTGTCTGCGCTTATTTCGATTGAGTGGAACCTTTAACGATAGCCCAACAATTGTTCGCTTATCAACTTCATCCCACAAACTGTTATAGCCAGCCGTAAATTTTAGGTCTGGGTAGAACGCCTTTTCTGCGACCGTCACATCGGAAGACTCAGCAGCAACTATAGCGTCTAAACGCTTCAAATCAGGATGTTCGTCGGTAGATAATTCCTGTAATTTCTCTAGAGATGGCAACCGTTGAATCTCCGCCGATATCTCTGCATGTGGCAAAGTTAGTGTTGGTTGCCGATTTAACAAGCCATTGATCTGCGCTGTGGTCACAGACAACATACGCGCTAACTCCAATAAATGACGATCCAGATTCGCCAGCTCAAGATCTGCTCGCAATACATCCTGCTGCGATGCTCTTCCTGCGACATAGCGTGATTCTGCAACTGACTTTAAATCACCTAAAAGTGCGTGCGATTCACGATGAATGGTCATGGCTTGCTGTGCAAAATAATACTCAGCGAACGCAGTTCTAGCTCTAGCAGCCAATTCAAGACGCAATCCATGCTCGTGAGCGCGCGCAGCATCCGTACGCAAAACAGCCGAGTTTTTTCGCGCCTTTAACGTCCCCGGCCATGGCATCCCCTGGCTAAACTCAATCCGTTTATTTAAGCCTTGGCCCTCTCGACCAAAGGTTTGTGGCGCAAAGTTATAGCCAAACTCAGGGTCATCCAATGCGCCCGCAGTTTCGATTCGATGGAATGCAACGTCTATTGCTGCCCGACGCTCCGCCACACTGGGATTATGATCCCAAACCATTGATACCAGTTGATCTGCTGTAAAAACTTCCCGACCCTCAAGTGGATCCGGTATCGATTGTGCAAATGCTAGTGGTGTAGAGATAACGCTAACCGCTATTGCGGTCAGCAATAATTTACTAGACATAATCTTGTCCTTCGTTTGTTTTAAATAAAAACCCGCCCACTCTCATAGGGCGCGCTATCCATTTACTACGAAAGAATCGAAATCGGTGGCCTAAAAGGTGGGTCAACGCGGCTGAAACGCGGCGGAGTTAAAAATGAATTTAATGGCAGAAAAATAGCGGGAGCAAAAACTTGAACCAATTCCAGTGGCCGAATCATTGACACACACACCAAGCAACATTCGTTTGAAACGGAGGTAGGTTGATTCTGATCAACCCCTTCATGACAGGGCATTTCCATAGATTCGCTTGCCTCATGAGTCATCTCTACAATACAACAACCGCTGCCATAGGCGAGTGTCGCATTCAAAGCGAACATAAGTATTGCGACCCTTACCAGAGCCCTAAAAAGACTAGAATGATGTTTCATTTTCAAAGTTAATTATCACAATCGCAACTGAATAGCGAACGCAGTTGTGATAGATCAGCTCAAGTAAAGCCTTTAGCACCCGTAAAATCAATAAGAAATACCTATAAACATTGATCCACCCACACGCGATACGAGCACAAATTAAACCCGAAAAATATCGAGAACTATATAGAACACGCTATCAGTATATTATCTGGGTCAAACAAATAGAGACTGTATAATCTCAACGAGTGGACTACACAGATCTTAAAATGAATATTCTGTAGCAATTACATGACAACTGAAATTCGAAATTTACTGAGAACCCTCCATCCACTTTCCAGCCCAAGCGGTTTAGTTCGCATGGGCTCCAAGGATGATGGTGGTTATCTCGTCCCCAATGACCTTATCGGTATTGAAGCATGCTTCTCTCCAGGAGTTGGCTATAACTCTGGTTTTGAGAAGGATTGTGCAGGTCTTAATATGCAAGTTTTTCTTGCTGACAAATCGGTAGACGGACCAGCCGAAATTCATGAGCTATTTAGTTTTACAAAAAAATTTCTCGGCCCGAACTCCAACGAAGATTTCATCACACTTGATGACTGGGTAACCAGTTCAGTTCAAAGTAGCACCTCTGACCTACTCCTTCAAATAGACATTGAGGGTGGTGAGTATGAGGTGTTTTCAACGGCCTCTAAAGCCGTAATGCAGCGATTCCGAATTATTGTTGCAGAGTTTCACAGCCTCGACCAAATATGGAATGATGAGTTTTATAATCTTGCGGATTCAGCATTTAGCAAAATTCTACAAACTCATTCCTGTGTGCATATTCATCCCAATAATTTTTGCTCGGTGACTCAACAGAATGATCTTGATATCCCATCGGTAATGGAATTCACATTTTTGAGGAATGACCGGATCAATAATTTTGATTTCCAAGTAAATTATCCACATCGACTAGATCGTGATAATGCATCTGATAACCCTACCCTTAAATTACCCAAGTGCTGGTACCGTAGTGACATATTAAAACCTGTTCGCAAGCAAAATTATTTAATGCAACAAGACGGCGTAAATTTCGTTGTACAAAATACACAAACAAAAGAAAAAATATCCCTGAACGATAGCGCTGCATTAATTTGGCATTTAGCTGACGGTACAAGAACCGAAATCGAGATCATGGAATACCTTAAATCTGAGGTTGAAGTTGGAGCCGCAACGATTCGACGTGACGTAACAAACTGTATTAACGAATTAACCCGACTACGTGTTCTATAATAATAGCCGAGCAGTTTTAAATTGCGTTTTATAAAACCAGATTTCTCAACTCCAATAGTTTGACTAGCGCTTTACCCAAATCACAAAATCAATAGAAATAGCACGGCTGCGCTCAATAGAATTTTAAGGTATAGGTTTGTCTAAGTCTGAAACATCATGTTCCAACTGTCTGGCATGTTGCTGCCGACTCGAAGTCCTGCTTGTTTCTGATACCGGTGTACCTGAAAAACATATCACTTTAGATGAATCTGGTAGCGCGACTATGGCCCGTTTAGATGATGGCTGGTGTTCAGCGCTAGATAGAAACACAATGAAATGTACTATCTATAACAACCGTCCTTGGGTATGTCGGGAGTTTGAAATGGGTTCGCATGAATGTATTGTGGAGCGTTCCGCGAATAATGTATAAGAACTATTTGCTCCAGAGCAACAACAGACGTTCAAACAATAGAAAGTAAGAAGCAATAAAAAAACCTCGCTAAGCGAGGTTTTTTTATTGAGTGGTGGGCCGTGCGCGGCTCGAACGCGCGACCACCTAATTAAAAGTCAGATGCTCTACCAACTGAGCTAACGGCCCGAATTTCCCACTTAACTCTCGCCCCAAAATAAGGCGAGGCGCGATTATCGTTATAGTTGTACGTAGTGTCAAACGTGATTTACGTTAATGCGAATAACAATTCCGCCACACTCACGCATACGGTCGCATATATAATTACACGCGTAGTATCCCGCGCGACCTGTTCGCCTGATATCTTGGGAGCCAAACCCAAACCAGTAATCGTTATTGCGGTAAACGCCGAGTATAGTAGTGTTTTAAGCCAGAACTGACTCACGCCTATATCGCCATCGCTAACCGCCAATATCTGCCATGGTTCTACAACGTTAAACAAGTATCGGGCACTTAATAAACTACCGCCCCAAACACCGAAAGCAAAAACAGCGATGGTCACCATACAAGCTGCAAAAACACTTAACGTGACGGGAAAGCGTAAATACCTGTCTGAATCGACACCCAGGCTGTTGAGTGCGCGCACCTGACCACCGCGCTGTAATTCCCCTAACCACGCACTACAGATACTACCTGAGCGCGCTACAAACAACATAGAGGCCACTGCTGGTGCAAGAAAGACCACATAGGCACCGCCCATCATTTCAAGCAAGCGCTCGGGTTTGAGAAGCATACCGATAATACCGGTTAGAGCATTGTCTGCTAACGTTCTGACGACCGCTATCGTTGTTGCCCCCAGCGTCGTACCAACCAATAGATAAAAAAGTAGACCGCTCAAACAGGTTTGCCAAAACACTCGAATTGAAATACTCGCGAAGTCTCGAATAGAGGGCGTTAGGGTAAATAAACTTATTAGACATTTAACACCGCCCTTCAACCATTGCCATAGGCCTGAGAGCCAAGCTGATGGCCACAAATACCGCAATTTTCCGAACGGTACACTGGCACCTTCATCTGGAATCGGCATATTGCTAAGTGCATGGGTTAGCACACGGTATCGCTGCTCGAAATCCGCTTCTGTCTCTGCAACCGTTTTCCAATTAAACAATTCAACGAGCTTACCTGCACGTAGCTCTAACACTCGAGTAGCAATGCGTGAAATATAGTAGGGGTTATGGCTAACGGTAAGCGCAGCAGTTTTTTGTGTAACGCGGTCGACTACCGCAGATGCGACATCTTTAAGAGCCGCTAGATCCATCCCAGTATCGGGCTCATCAAACAAGAATAGCTCAGGCTCCCTGATCAATGCTCTGGCAATCGCAACGCGACGTTTCTGACCACCGCTTAAAGAAGATACGGGCCGCCGCAACAGGCTTTCGGGTAATCCAATTTCAGCAATCACATCCTTAGCCGTTAACAAACTTTTGCGTTTTGAAAAACGCTGCACCAGATCGACATTTTGCTGCACATTCAGGTAGTCAAGTAACGCACCCTCTTGATAGACCATCGCGGTTTGCTGCTTATCAACGCTAATCTCACCGCTGGCCTGGTTCCCATCCAGAATTAGTTGCAACAAAGTTGACTTTCCTGATCCACTGGCTCCGCATATGACAACGCTCTCGCCATAACCTACCGACAACTCGAGACCGTCAAATATCGGCTGTGCTCCCCTTCTTGCACTGGTAAAAAGGTTTTTAACCGTCAAACAATTTCGATCTTCAATCATTGGCTTGCCGGGTCTGTGCAGCCTGCATCAGCAAACCCCGCTGCGCGAATTT
>DNHK01000074.1 GCA_003485905.1 Gammaproteobacteria bacterium
GTCCGTTGCAATCGCACCAAGAAAAAAGCCGTGCGAGCTTGTTGCTCACACGGCTTATTCTAATACCAGTATTTGATTTGGTTTTTAAGGCCAATCAAATTTTAATGATTAGCCGCTTAGAAGCGAATTCGACCTTCTACACCTATGGTTCGAGGTCGGTTAGTCACCAAACGTTGTCGTCCTGGAGTCTCGGCCGCAATTGAGCGACTGTCTGCAAGGTTCGCACGTTCGTCGGTAATGTTATCCGCGAACAAAGTAACTTCGTACTTTTCATTCATTGCACTTAGACGGAAGTTAACAGCAGACCATGCTTCACGTTCTCGAAGGTTTGCATTACTACTCTCATTGTTTGAGCTAAAGCTTTGGCCGTAGTGATTTGCGTCAGCCCGAAACATTCCTTGCCAGGCATTGTTCCAATCAAAGTGATACTGAGCACTTCCAGTAACGGTCCAATCTGGCACGCCCTGAATAGGATCACCCACACTTACGCCAGCAACTCCACCAGTATTGGTGATTTCCGCATCGGTGTATCCAATGCCGGCAGACAGAATCAGGTTATCCGTTGGTGCAGCGTTAATCTCAACCTCAAAACCCTTGCTTTCAGCAGCACCGGCGTTTTGTGTAAGTTGAAAACCACAAGTCAATCGATTCAGCTGCTGGATTTCGGTCCAGTCAATAAAGAAGGCTGCCGCGTTTAGCGTAACCCGGTTGTCCGACAATGAGCTCTTAAATCCCAATTCGTAGCTCCACAATTCGTCAGAATCGAAGGAACTGGCATTTGATGGGTCTAGACCGATACCGGCCAACTCAGCTCCACATAAACCTACAGGCACGTTACCGTTAACACCGCCAATACGGAAGCCTTTAGCGGCTGACGCATAGACATTCAGGTCGTCGCTTGGTTGATACTGAACAGATACTTTAGGGTTAAAACCAGTTTCACTTTGTGATTGATCTAACGTACTCCGTCCACTGTTAGCAAAACCATCTGAAACAGAGCTTACGTCTACCGAGGTTTCGTAATAGCGTCCACCGCCAGTAACCGACCATTGTTCGTTAAATTCATAAGTCAGTTCGCCAAAGATAGCTTTTTCTTCCGTATCAGTAATCCCTTTTGTGACAAATATTAGGTCACCCGGGACGATGTTGGCAGGTGCACCTATGGCTGCATTCACCAAAGCATTCAGGCCAGGTGCTATCGCTGCTGGATACTCGTGATCAAGCGTGAGGTCTTCATAATAAAAGCCAGTCGTGAACTGAAACGGCCCGTCAAAGTCACTTGAATACCGAGTTTCATGAATGAAGCTTTCGTACTCCTCAATAGTAGATAGCGGCGCTCTCACAGGGTCGACTGGAATACCGATTACATTATTGAATAGATTGTGAAGAAACGTGCCTTCTTCTTCCGATTCGTCGGTTGTCCGTTCGTAATAAGAGGTTGTTGAAGTCACTGTGCCCTGTGCAACATCCCACTGAAACGTTCCACTGGCTACTGTCCAATCATCGGTTCCAGGCTCTTCTATATCGAAAAAGCGACTCTGCAGGGTGTTGTCAGGGGTTCGATCAGCAAACGGTAAACCATCAGAATCCACGCTCTGAAACATCAACTTAGGAATAAACGTCAATGTGTCTGAAATCGCCCAGTTACCGACAATTTGTCCACCGTAGTAAGTTTCGTCATCAACGTTTTCATTGGTGCCAAAATCGGGCGCATTGGTTGCCCGTACTGCACCAGTGTTTCCGTCTACCCAACTTGGATCGAACGTCCGATCTTGAACACCAGACATGGCGCCGTAATAACCACTAACGCGCAGTGCAAAATTATCACTAACAGGGAAGCTGTACGAACCGTCTATCGTTTGATTGAGATCGCCATCTGAGACCCCAGAAAGCTGCACTTTCAAACTACCGTCGGTTTCATTTAGTGCTGGTTGTTTGGTGATCAAACGAATAGTGCCACCCATTGAGCGGGCGCCGTATAACGATCCTTGTGGACCACGCAGCACTTCTACACGCTCTAAATCAACAACTCGCGGTAGCAAAGAAGCATTTACACGTGTGTTATCAATGTAAAACCCCGTTGTGTTTCGGCCAAATACGCCACGCACTGAAGGTGAGCTTGAGTCAAAACGACCGTCAGCTTCATATGCCATCGCCAAATTAGGTACTTTGACTGCAAAATCCAGTAAAGACTCAGCGCCCATAATATCCAGTTGTTGACCGCTGATTGCTGTAATTGACAAAGGGACATCTTGCAGCGATGCAGAACGCTTCGTCGCCGTGACCACAATGGTCTCCAATTGCGCTTGCGCGACGCCAGCTGTTAACGCAACAGCCAAGCACAGCGCGCTGGCACTGGTTCGCCGCATAAGGCGATTAGGTACTTTATTTTTTTCAATACTCATTCTACTTTTTCTCTCCCAGGAGTCTCAGCCCCTGATTTAACTTGCATCACTTAGACAAATAATTAAGTGCATTCGGTTATCTAGAAAAGCCAATTATTCACAACAGTTATAAGGTATTTGTTACTCTGTTTCTGTGGTAAATGGCAATTATTGCTTTGTTTGTATCACTACTAATCTGCAAAAAGCAGCCGTGTAATACACATACCCGTAAATTAGCAGGTAATTTAGCTTGTTGCGATACTAATTTTGCCTAGAAACGGAATTTAATGGAGATGTAACTTACTGTTACGCTTAAAGTATTTATCCAGAATATGGTTCATATGGCCTTTGAAGATAAGGGCGCGAATTTTTAGATGCGAGCGTGAATTCGGAATAGACTTACGTTAGATACGTTCAATCACCATTGCGATACCTTGGCCCACCCCGACACATAATGTGCAAAGGGCATATTGGGCCTGTCGGTGATGTAATTCGACGGTAGCGGTCTGTATCAAACGCGCGCCACTCATGCCTAACGGATGGCCCAAGGCAATTGCGCCGCCGTTAGGGTTTAAATAATCGGCGTCTTCCGGAATACCTAATTCTCGAACGACCGCTAATGCTTGCGCCGCAAATGCTTCGTTTAGCTC
>DNHK01000109.1 GCA_003485905.1 Gammaproteobacteria bacterium
CTCATCAAAAATCATAACGATATCCGCACCCAAGTCATGCTGCACCCGGATCGCTTCTTCAGGACCCAAAAACCATTTGCTGCCATCGATGGGTGACCGAAAATCAACACCATTCTCTGTGATCTTTCGCAATTTGGCCAATGAAAATACTTGAAAACCGCCTGAATCTGTCAGGATTGGTTTTTGCCAATTCATAAAGTCATGCAGGTCACCATGCTTTTTAATTACCTCTGTACCCGGGCGTAACATCAGGTGAAATGTATTCCCTAAAATAATTTCTGCCCCCAACGATTCTACTTCTGCAGTAGTCATTGCTTTAACGGTCCCAGCAGTGCCTACTGGCATAAAAACCGGGGTTTCGATTATGCCTCGGTCAAAATGCATTCGGCCGCGTCTCGCTGAACCATCAGTATTTAATAAATCATATTTCATTGAAGAAAATTACTTCCAGTTTAGGTGATTAGCATTGCATCACCATAGGAAAAAAAACGAAACTGATCTTGCACCGCTTTTTTATAGGCTTGCATAGTCAAGTCGTAGCCCGCGAACGCGCTGACTAACATAATCAGTGTTGACCCTGGCAGGTGAAAATTTGTCAGTAATGCATCTACTGCTCGGAACTGGTAACCAGGTGTAATAAAAATATCAGTATCCCCAGAACAAGCAACTAAACCACCTTCGCTCGAAAGGTTGGCAGCGCTCTCTAGCGCTCGCACGCTAGTCGTTCCCACTGCAATTACACGCCCACCACTTTCCCTAGTTTTATTTATCGATGATGCAACTTCAGCACTAACCTCGAAGCGCTCAAAATGCATCTGATAATCGCTAACGTCGTCAACCCGAACAGGCTGAAACGTACCTGCCCCCACATGTAAGGTGACATATTCAAGCTTCACACCCTTAGCTTTGATCGCTCGCAATAGTGCTTGATCAAAATGCAACCCAGCAGTTGGCGCTGCCACTGCGCCCGCATGTTCCGCATAAACTGTTTGATAACGCTCAGCATCAACCGGATCATCATACTCGTGATTCGGTCGTTTGATATAGGGAGGCAATGGTAAATGACCGACTCTAGTAAGCCACGTATCCATATTAGCCACATTGTGTATACCTAACTCAAAAAACTCACCCTGACGGCCTAAAACTTCTAGATATTCATCCCCTGTTGAGTTATCTATTAATAGTTTTGTACCAGTTATCGGTGTTTTACTTGCACGCACCTGAGCCAATAGTGAACATTCATCAATGATCCGCTCCAACAGTACTTCAATCTTTCCACCGCTGGCCTTTTTACCGTACAAACGCGCTGGTATCACACGCGTATTGTTCATCACCAATAAGTCTCCGGCCTGCAGCTGATCTACGATTGCGGCAAACGGCGATTCATCCAATGCCTTAGAGTAACGGTCTAACAGCATCAGTCTAGAAGCTGTTCTTTCTTCTAGCGGATGCTGAGCAATTAGCTCATCAGGCAGTTCGTATTGAAAGTCGGAAACGCGCACTTAGCTTCTGGCAGAGTTTTAGAGAGTTAAGAAAGTTTGGAACGTTGGCGGAGGCGGAGGCGGAGCATACCTGTCTGCAATGAATTTTCCAATCCGGAATCGCTGCTCATAGCAACGCTATGACCACAGCCCCTATTGAAACATCTAATTTCAGTTCTCTATTGTAAGAGCGCTATTCGTTGGCCCAACAAAACAGACCCACGTTTAGTTAAATGACGGTTATCACTAAACATGAACACGCCATCTATCTCAGCCAGACAGTTATCCCCCGAGCAAACCTCTGGCCACCAATCAACCACACGAATCTCCCGAGACAGCACAGTTAACACACGTTGTTGCGAAGCTAGCGTCGCTTGGTCAGCGCGCTCACTAAAATGACAATCGACTGAATAATCATCAAATAATTCTGCGCGAGCCAAACAAGCGCCAGTATTAAAATAGGCTACTGGAGGTGGTCGAATAAACACAGGTTCAATTCCACGCTCACGCAATAATTCAATTGTCTCATCCATTTGGCGTAGCACTATGCCTTCCGCAACATCCAGTGATATACCGCCACCATCGGTTGCGATAGACAGATCTCTGTGAAGATTAGTGGAAAGTAGCGCAGTCCTAATAGACCGAGTGCGGCCGATCCAATCGCCCGCCTGCACCCTAAAGTTTTCGCATTGCTTTAGTACCGCCTCCCCACCAATGTAAGGGCCACAACCTCCCAACGTCAACTGGGCCATTCGAATGTCGGGATCTTTATTAAGCAATCCGTCCACCCACTGCATTGCGTATGAGTCACCGAACACGATAATTTCTGGCTATTGATGGGTTTGACAGTCTGAAACCCCAACTCGGCCATCACAATCTTGAGATAAACCAACTGCTTGCTCTAATCGCTGACTCAATTCCAAGTTTTTCGGCGGTAAGATTGCATTGCTAAAATGGCCCGCCAACCCCACAACCAACGAACATATGGTTAGCCCGGTCGCAACGCTAAACACCTGATGACGAGACAACAGGCCTGAACCACGAAACGGCTGCTCTACGAACTTCCATGTGAGCCAACCCAAAAAAACTACTAACAGAATTAGAACCCAGCTAAAGAATGTGTGATTTACGGCTTCCCCAAAGCGTATACGGGCAAAAACAAATACCGGCTGGTGCCAAAGATAGATGCTATAACTTGCTAACCCAGTATTGATTAATGGACGGCTACATAGCACGTGAGAAACCAGCTTCCCCGGATGAGTAAAATACAAGAGCACACTCGTGGCTACGACAGTACTTGCTATGTACATGCCTGGGTTACTATTGTTCGGTGTATAGGCTAGCACTCCAAAGACTATGCCCAATAGTCCAAGAACCGATGCAACAGTCGCTACAGG
>DNHK01000170.1 GCA_003485905.1 Gammaproteobacteria bacterium
CTAGATGACCTAGGTTTTGTTTGGGATCCTCTCAGTGAAAAATGGGAAGAAGGTTTTACTGCTGTAAAAGCGTACAAAGAACAGCACGGTCATTGTCGTGTTCCTAAAAACCATAAACTCAACGACTACAATTTGGGTCAGTGGGTCTTAATGCAGAGAAAAGCAAAAGACCGAATGTCTCTTGAGCGTAAGCAGCGTCTAGATGACCTAGGTTTTGTTTGGCATGCACGACAGACAAGTTCTGTTTAAGTGTGGCTAGCTCGAAATTTTAAGAGCCTAGCAGTAATCTCCTGCCAAAAAGGAGGAGGTGATGCAAAAATAGCCTTCACGCTTGCCTTGATTTTATTTGGTCTACCCAAGACTCGAAAATTAGTTTCGTGTTCTCTCTACGCCGCTGCAGTCCAAAGGTTCGAAAAATGTAGTCGACTGGATCGCTGGGTTGCTCTTGGATAGCGAGCGTTGCTAACCCTAAAGCCTCGGGGAGAGCTATCTCCGTCCAGGGGCGTTCTTCTCCAAATGGGTCTAGTCCTCGCCATTCAGAAATCGCTGTAACTTTATCGGGCGTCGACCAATAGGTTCTTCTGTCTGGCTTTTGCTTCAGTAGACCCGCCCATGGTTTTAGAATTCTTCTCAAATGTTCTAATTGTTTTTTACTAGTTCTCGTCAGCCCATGTCTGTTAGCGACTTCTAGCGCTAATACTTTTTCATCAATGCACTCATAGTCGTTGAGTATTTCTTGAGCTAATTCTTTAAGAACTATTCGGTGACCTTTTTCGAAGTATTGACTCGCTGAAAAATCCGCTCCGTTAGACGTGGCGTCCTCAAATTGGTCTTCACTTAACGTGCTCGGAGCCTTCAGGTCCTTGACGATTTCGTCTGGAGTTGCAGATTCTTGCTCTAATGCAGAGTCTGGATCGTTACCTCGCTTAGTAGCGGAGTGGCGCCAAGCCTCTAGCAAAAGGGAAAGTTCTGCATCAATTCTGTCGATAGCGCTCTTGGCGTCGATGAAGAAATCGGTCGACCATAGGCGGATAAGATTCCAACCCAAACTTTCTAGGACTTCTTGTCTGGTTCTATCTCTATCTCTGGCACTTGGTGAACCATGATAGGTTCTACCATCGCACTCCACACCCGCCAAATAGGACCCATCTGTATCAGGGTTAACTATCCCTAAATCAATTCGAAACTTTCCTACGCCAATCTGAGTTTGAACTCGCCATCCACGCTCTCTTAGCGACCAGGCTACTGCCTCCTCAAAATCACTATCGAAATGATCCACCCCATGGTCTGCGATGGCTTGCTCGGCTAGGGCTCTTGGGCCTCGTTCCGCAAATTCCATGTAGTGTTTGAGGTCTTGCACGGCTTGCGCAGAGGTTCTTCCCAAATCGATTGATTCCGACCCAAAGCTAGCGAATAAAACGACCTCTGTTGTCGCGCGTGTTATTGCGACGTTTAGCCTTCGTTCTCCTCCAGATTTGTTCAATGGACCAAAGTTCATCGAAAGCGACTTTGAACCAGGCTCAGTCGGTCCATAACCTAAGCTGAATAAAATTACGTCCCGCTCATCTCCCTGAACTGACTCCAAGTTTTTTACAAACACAGGATCATAATTTTCACTTGCATGGAAATATGACTCGATTTCTGGTGTTTTTCTTCGAGCATCGTCCAAAAGATCTTCAATCGTGCGTTGCTGTTCACTGTTTAGGGTAACTACGCCGATTGTTTGCTTGGACAACAATGGGTCTGAGAGTCTTCTAACGATTTCTCGCACGACCGCTTGGGCTTCGATAGGGTTATTTCTACCTTTTCCTTTGGCGTAGACTCCTTTGACTCGTTTGATAGTGACTGAGCTCTCTTTAGTGTCCGAGCTAGGAAATGTTACAAGGGCGTTTTCGTAATATTTAGAGTTGCTGAACGCTATCAAACTCTCGTGCTTGGACCGGTAATGTCCAGTGAGTCTTAGGTGAGGCAGTCGAGCGGCTAATGCTTGATCGAGTATGGATTCTAGATCCTCTTCGTCTGGGCTATCCACATCAATCGCTGCGTTGAAAAAGTTGGTAGGCGGCATTTGTTTAGGGTCGCCAACCACAATCACATTTTTCCCCCGAGCGATGGCGCCTACAGCATCCCAGGTAGGGATCTGAGAAGCCTCATCAAAAACGACTAGATCAAAGGCGTTAAAATCCGCAGGAAGAAATTGCGCTACAGATAATGGCGACATCATCATACAAGGACAGATATCCAAAACTCTCTCGCCTAGGTCTGTAAACAGAGCGCGAATCGGCTTGTGCCGAGTCTTTTTCTGTAATTCACGCGAGAGGCTAGAGAACTCTTTTGCATCCTCTCCTTTATTGATGTCTGTTGTGAATTGTTGCGCCATGAATGCAACGTGATCGCTGGTGCCTTTAGTCAGACTTTTGTCGAGCAACTTGAAATCGGTAATTTTGCTGTTATGTGCATTTGCTTGGAAAGACAGAAGCGATTCATCATTGTCGATCATTCGAGGAACTAGCCAATTGCAAAATGCATTAAAAAATTGATTCTCTGCATCCCCGGGAAGGACTCTCCCGTTTTGCAAGCTTTCAACAATCTCGGGAACTCGCATTTCGTCACATAAACGCGCTGCAGCGAACCAACTAACCACCTGGTTTAACCGCGAAGCATGAGAGGTTATCTCCAAACAGTCTGAACCCAGTTCTTTTAGAGTTTTATTGTGTGCCAGTTCAAGCTTAACCTCGAGGCATCTATCAATTGCTCCACTTAATCGATCAAGAGCAGATTTGGCATTGAGTTTTGACGTAAATATTTTCGAATCTTCAAGGTACTCTTGCTGGTCGACAAGCTTTGTCTTAACGGAAGTTAGCAAGGACTGTGGGTCCTCGCTCTGAGCAATAATCTTACGTAACAGTGAATCCGCTTTTTTCCCAATTTCCCACTTCAATAAAAGATGAGATGCATGCGTGTCCCATCCAACCCAGAGTCCCTCACCTGCGAATTCTTCAATCAGGCCGGCACATTGAATAAATCGTTCTTTTGCAGCCATTATTTGGGGGAGAAGAGACAGGTCAGAAAACTTCTGCCAGCCGAGTTTTTTTGCTTTACGATTAATGTTGAAAAGAGTGAATGGGCGTTTCCACCAAGCTTTCGAATACTCTTCGACGAGTACAGACCACTCGTCTATTGGCGTGTTTTCAATAAGTTGATGAGTCGCGCCATGGTCGACCTGAAGCAAGTCTTCGTCCAGCAGCGTTTTAGTCTTTGAGAGCGTTAGTAGCCTTTCCAAACGAGCGCTTACATCTCGCCCCATGGCGAACCCTAATAGGTGACCCTCAGCTAATTCCACAAGTTCAATTAGGTTGCTAGTAGCTTCTATCTGTTGCTGGTTCGGCGACTCGAAACCTAGATTGAAGTTAGAAGCAAATAACCGCAAGTTTTCCGATATCTCGTCTGTTTGAGCTGAGAAGTTAGAGGCTGCCTCAATAAGATTAACTTGCCACGCAAAAGACCAAGCTATCGCATTTATGTGCTTAAAATGATTCAGGTTGAGGTCAGACACGTTCTCGTAGGCTAAGCCTGCGCTCTTAGCTGCTTGCATGTAAGACTCAAGACTAGAATCGTCGGCTACCTGGCAGTCATCTAAAGTTGAGCCCCAAGAAAGTGTGTAAGCGCTTTCGCCTCCATGCTTTGCGCTTCTTGCGATTGCCTGTCGCGCGGACAGCCCAAATTTTGTCTTCTTATGAAGCGCTAATACATAATCGTTTAGTTCTTGCCGGCTCGCGAGCAACTTGGCCGCATCTTGTTTCCAGCTGTTTGGCTCTGGTCTAACTCGGTTGCCAGTTGCTCTCCGGAACTGATCAAGAACTGATTTTTTGTTAGATTTATTGGAGTGAAGCTCCAGGCACAGGTGCCCCAGATCCAGTTTTTCAATTCTTCTGTAGACAACTTGAAGTGCGGCAATTTTCTCCGCCACAAATAGCACTTTGCGTCCAAGTGCGATGTTGTGGATGATAATGTTTGCAATTGTTTCTGATTTTCCTGTACCTGGTGGCCCTTCAAGGACAAAGTCCTGATTTTTAGCAGATGCTTCTACAGCGACTAACTGCGAACTGTCGCAATTTAGCGGTGTATAGATGTCCTCTGGCTTTACTTTTTTGTCCAATTCGTGAGGGGAGAGAAACCGTTCGGTTTGTGTGAAAGGCTCTTGCGGTTTGTCCACAAGGTGAGACACAAAAAGATTCTTTTTGAGGTCATCCAGCCTGTCCTTTAAGTCTTTCCACATCAGATATTTTGTAAAGGAGAATGAGGCAACAACACAATCCTCGACAAGTTCAAAACCTTCTTGTTCCGCAATTTTATCTCTTACTGTTTGCCAAACGAGAGCAACGTCCACGCCGGATTCATCTTGTGGCA
>DNHK01000378.1:0-961 GCA_003485905.1 Gammaproteobacteria bacterium
CCAAATCGACCACTATCCTGCAGTACACTCTGTGCCCCCGCCTGAATCACCTTAAACCCTGGGGTCACCTTTGCCATTAAAGCTCACCCCCCAAGCTAAGATACTGCGACTCATCTATCTCTACAAACCGAATACGATCACCGACCGTTATGGACATGGGTGATTTCGCCGTCGGATCAATCAATCGAGTTGGGCATAGGCCAATTAAATTCCAGCCGCCGGGTGACTGCGAGGGGTATACAGCCGTTTGTCGATCAGCAATAGCCACCGCTCCCTTTGGCACAATTTGTCGGGGAGTTTCTAGCCTTGGCGTGGCCAACTTAGTATCCACCTCTCCGAGATAGGCGAATCCGGGAGCAAAACCGATCGCATAGACACGGTACTCTACTGACTGATGAAGCTCCGCCACCTGAGCCTCCGTAATCCCCGCGTTTTCGGCAATTCGTGTTATATCTGGGCCGAAAGCTTCTCCATACAGAACCGGCAGTTCAATCAATTTGGCTATAGTTTTTGAAGTATTGCTAGATTCAAAGGCATCTAACAAACGTTGGCGCACTTCTTCATGGTGCGTTTTAAATGGGTCAAAAATTACAAGTAGGGAAGCGTACGAGGGAACCAAATCGACAAGTGCATCCCCCATACTTTGCTCGAGGCTATTGCAAGTTGCGACTACACCTTCATTTACTTCTATCGAAGCGTGATCAGCAAACCAAGCGATGACAGAATTTTCACCGGCATCTTCTATCCGCATGTTATTAGCTCTAGGCTTCCAGCCGCTTATGTACGATTTCGCTTATGCGAGCAATAGCATTTATAGCCGCCGGATTATCGCCATGCAAGCAAACCGAATCCACCACCAAGAATAGCTCCTTACCACTTCGCGTCGACACCGACCTTTTTTCTACAAGCTGGCGAACCTGAGCCAACATAGCGGGTTCATCGTGCACAGCATCAGCATGAT
>DNHK01000378.1:1005-5098 GCA_003485905.1 Gammaproteobacteria bacterium
GAGCAAATAGCCCTCATCGTCATAACATCTATCTGCGAAAGCTTCTGCCAGTAGCTTTATCCCCACTTTATCAGCCTCAGCCTGGTGTTCCTCGTAGGCTGACGTGCTTAGAATCATTAGTGCCAATTCGTTTGAATATGAAGCGATTGCTCGCATGACTGTATTGCGGAGGTCTGCATCGACAATCATATCGTTATACAAAGCACCATGCGGTTTTACGTAACTGAGCTCCAAACCTTTGCCCTTGGCCAAAGCATCCAGCCCACCAATTTGATAGTGCAAATGAGCAATCAGTTCCTTCGAGCGCAATCGCATCGACTTACGGCCAAAATTTTTGCGATCTGGATAGGAAGGATGTGCGCCAATCATTACGCTGTGCTTGGCAGCCAAATCCAGTACCTTACTCGCGAGCCAGGCATTGCCAGCATGGAATCCACAAGCGATATTAGCTTGATCAATAAACGGCATGAGCTGTGCATCAAGCTCAACCCCTAGCCCATCGACATTTTCGCCAAGATCACAATTTATATTCATGTCTCAAGCTGATATTAAAGAGTTTAAAACCGACTAATTTCAAATCGTTTGCCTTTAGAAAAGTATACATCCATCTCGTACTACAGCTCAGTCGAATTAACCACTGTACTATGCCTCTGTACTTTGAGTCTCTGTGTTATCGAAAAGACACCTGCGCGCAAAATCAATCTCCCGAATTGCAGAGATGATGAAAAATCGACTTTGCTTTAAACTCCCCTGCCAGTCTAACCATCAATTAAAGACTTTCTCAAATGCAGGATTTATTGGCAAATTATCCCGTAGCGTGGACAGAAACCCTTCAATGGGGGGATATGGACGCGTTCAATCACATTAATAGCACTCATTATTTTCGCTATTTTGAAAATGCTCGAATCGCCTACCTAGAAAAATTGGGCCTACTGCAACGATTTAAGAGCGATAGTCTGGCGATTGTAGTTAAAGATCAGTCCTGTCGATACAAAGCCCCGTTAAAATACCCGGACACAATATCAGTGGGCCTTTCAGCAGGTTCGATTGAATCGGACCGGCTGACATTCAAATACGACATAATTAGTCATAATAGTAAGTTGATAACAACGACCGGCAGCTCTAACATGGTAATAGTGGACAGCAATAGTGGTGCAAAAACCAATATGCCAGATGATGTCGCGGAAAAAATCGTTAATCTGGAATCGCCCTATTTATAGCGGGACAAAAGGTATCGCGACAGATAAGGCCACGGAACTAAGTATTTCTTCGGTTTTAGTTGGTAGAGCTAGAAGAAACCAAGCATTACAAGACTCGCGGTTAGAAAATCATATACCGCATATTTAGCTATGATCATAAAATGACTATTAAAATTCTATATTTTGGCCGACTCGCTGAAACCGTTGGTGTGCGACAAGCTGAACTGGACCTTACAGGAGGCGACGCTCTACTAGAAACCGTGCGCCAGCAGCTTATTTCCAGCCACCCGGCACTTGACGACCCAACGATACGGATTGCGGTAAATCAAACACTGGCAAATGAGAACCTGACGATAAACGATGGGGATGAACTTGCCTTTTTCCCACCGGTGTCCGGAGGCTAGGCGTGCTCAGCATTCAAAAAGAAGATTTTGATGTCGCTACTGAGTACGCAGCGCTGGTTAAGAATGCCAGTAATACAGGGGCCATTGTGACTTTCGTCGGCTTGGTACGAGATACCGAGCAGGGGCTAAAGCACATGCTGCTTGAGCACTACCCGGGAATGACCGAGAGCGTCATACAAGAGATCATCGATGCCGCGAAGCAGCGCTGGGATATTGATGATCCTAGTGTAATTCACCGTGTTGGTGAATTACAGGCTACCGATCAAATTGTATTTGTTGGAGTAAGTTCGACACATCGCAGCGATGCATACGCTGCATGCGAGTACCTCATGGACCAGCTAAAAACCAGGGCAACCTTATGGAAAAAGGAGGTCACCAGTACTGACGAGCAATGGTTAGACTCAAAACCATCGGATATCAAGCGAGCCGCGCGCTGGATAGAAAACCCTAAATCGACAACATCCTCGTAAACTAAATATGTCATCTAATACCACCTCTACAACTCCATTAAATATCGCAGTACTAACCGTATCCGACACCCGTACCCGGGATAACGATACATCGGGCAATTATCTGGAAAATGCCCTTCTTAGAGCAGGACATGTGCTTGCAGATCGAAATATCGTATTGGATGATATTTACCTACTTAGGGCACAATTGAGCGCCTGGGTTGCTGACCCTGCGATTCATTGCGTGATTACTACTGGTGGTACTGGATTTAGCGGTCGGGATAGCACGCCGGAAGCTTTACAGCCACTATTTGATGTAGATATCGATGGGTTCGGTGAATTGTTTCGGCAAGTTTCCTATGCTGAGATTGGTACATCAACGGTTCAATCCAGAGCTATTGGCGGGATTGCCAATCACACGCTGGTGTTTTGTATTCCAGGATCAACTGGTGCATGCAAAACCGCTTGGGAAGGTATTTTACTGGAACAACTGGATAGCCGGCACAAGCCGTGTAATTTCACATCACACACTTTAGCTAGTAAAAAACCGTAAATGCTAAGTGTCGATAGAGCGCTGAATCAGATCCTCTCCAATGCAAAACGCATAGTTGAGACTGAAGTAGTACCTCTAAAAGTAGCCAACGGCCGCGTACTCGCGAAAGACATCACTGCGCAGATGTCCATGCCGCCTTTCGACCAAAGTGCTATGGATGGCTACGCGGTTAAGTTTGACGAAATTCCCACCTCTAAATCCATGCCGCTTAAACAGCGGGTACCGGCGGGGCAAGCCCCGAGCGAACACATCCCGAACTCGGCTGCGCGAATATTTACCGGAGCAGCTATTCCGCGTGGGGCCGATTGCGTCATTATTCAAGAAAATGTAGAAGCTACCAAAGAATCAATACGGTTAGAGGGCGAATTCACCCTCGGACAAAATATTCGTCTGCAAGGCTCAGAAGTAAACAAAGGCGACCTCATTCTCACCGCTGGAACCAGACTGAACCCTTTTTTGGTGGGCATATGCGCTACCCACGGACTTGCTGAAATCCCTGTATTCAAAAAGCTTCGAGTTGGTGTTATGTCTACTGGGGACGAATTATTAGAACCTGGTATGCCACTGGGTCTCGGCAAAATATACAATTCGTCGCGATTCATGTTGCAAGGCTTGGTCGAGAGTATTGGCATGGAATTTATTGATCTAGGCATTGTAAGTGATAGTCATAACGAAACGGTTGCTGCAATCTCTCAGGCCTGCGACACATGCGATGTATTATTAACCACTGGCGGTGTGTCGGTTGGTGAAGAAGATCATGTAAAAAATGCCATTGATGAACTTGGTGAACTCAACGTTTGGAAATTGGCAATAAAACCTGGAAAACCCCTTGCCTTTGGACATGCCAACAACATACCTGTATTCGGTCTACCAGGAAATCCGGTTTCCAGCCTGGTTACATTTCTTATATTGGCACTACCATACTTAAAAACCGCACAAGGAAGGTCAGCGAGCGTAGAGCAAAATATACATATTGCGGCCGATTTTGATCGTAAGGCGGGCACCCGACAAGAATATTTACGTGTAAAGGTACACGACAATCAACTCAAATTATTTGATAATCAATCCAGCGCGCGATTATCATCCGCTGGCTGGGCAGATGGGCTGGCGGTGCAATCGCCTGGCAAATCTATTAAAAAAGGCCAACCACTAGAGTTTCTATCATTTCCCGCATTACTTAATTAATTCGATATACATAGCTCCGCCTCGCAAAATCAATATAATTAAAACAATGAACCACAAACTTACCGCACAACCAGCTTTAATCGATCCGTTTGGTCGCACGGTTAATTACCTGCGTATTTCGGTAACGGATCGTTGCAATCTACGTTGTGTATATTGCATGGCTGAAGACATGACTTTCTTGCCACGCAAACAACTCCTCACACTCGAAGAAATTGAAATAGTAGCTAAGGCTTTTGTGGGACTGGGAGTTAATAAAATCCGACTTACTGGCGGCGAACCGATGGTTCGTAACGGCATCGTCGG
>DNHK01000335.1 GCA_003485905.1 Gammaproteobacteria bacterium
AACGGTTAGAGTCTCGGGTTAAGGGACTTAATATTGGCCCGGGAACTGACATAACAAATGACATGGGGCCTTTGATATCGATAGAGGCCCACTCGCGGGTCAGTTCTTACCTAGAACAAGGTATTGCTCAAAATGCTGAGCTAGTAGTTGATGGCCGTGATTTCAGTGTAAAGGGCCATGAAAAAGGGTTTTTTATCGGCGGCTGCCTGTTTGATAAAGTAACTGAGGAAATGAGCATTTATCAAGATGAGATATTTGGCCCGGTTCTTTGCGTTGTTAGAGCTAAAACACTCGATGAAGCACTAGCGCTTATCAATCAGCATCAATACGGCAACGGTGGATGTATTTTTACTCAAGATGGGGGTACAGCCAGATATTTTTCAGATCAAGTTATGGTCGGAATGGTTGGAATTAATGTTGCGTTACCGGTTCCCATTGCCACACAAAGTTTTGGAGGTTGGAAACGCTCTATGTTTGGTGATCTTTATGTTTATGGTCCCGATGCAATTCGCTTTTACACTCGGCGAAAAACTATCACACAAAAATGGCCCACTAGAGAGTGTGCTGATAAACCAAAATACTCATTCCCGAGTGACTAGCTCAAACCTCTAGGAATTTAATCGTACGAATAGGTAATGTCCTAACCAAATCCGAAAGTCTATTACTTAAGCGTGCTAATCAACTCTTTACTTATGGCCTTAGCGGCTGTTTTGGCTGTGACGGCAATACTTTTTGTAGAATCTTCAGTTAAGCGAGTTACTGGACCACGAACTGCTATGGCAGCGGCAGTGTTTCCCAAACCATCATAAATTGGCACGGAAACAGCCGATGTATCTATTTCCACCTCACCGATTGAGTAAGCGTAGCCCGACAAACGTACCCTTTCCAATTGACGTATATATTCATCGTTATCAATAGCATTTTTTTCGGTTTCCCAGTTTTGGTCTTCGTCATTCAAAAGCTCGCGCACCCGACTCTCTGATTTAGTGGCCATAAACACTCGGCCAGTAGCACCAAGCTGTATTGGTACGGAACGGCCAATCGGGGCAACAATTCTTAATTCACGATCGGGTTCCAGCACCTCAATACACACCCTTTGTTTCCCACGCGGAACCACAAGACAAATAGTTTCTTGGGTATTTTCGAGTAGCGTTTGAAGATGCGGTCGGCAAATTTTTCTGATTTCACTTGGCCAAAAATTGTAAATTCCTGCACCGGGGACGTAATGTTTGGTGTCAGGTTCCTGTCGAACCATATCAGCATTCGCCAGTGTATTAAGTATGCGCAAGGTGGTTGCTTTATCCAGATCAGCTCCTTGACTGATTTCCGTAAGCCCCATTGGTCTGCCGTCCTGACAAAGGTACATCAGGACGCTAATAGCACGCTCTACAGAACGATTTGTTCTCATGATTTATCCTCTATACAATACGATAATAATACAAATACCGGTTCAACATGTAAACCGTTAGTTTTACTAATTGAACTATCTAGCCGGCGATGATATAAATCATCTCTTACGATTAAGGAGTTAATCCAGTATGTCATCAGACCCGCGCGCACTTGCGCAACAAGAAATCAGAAACCTACGTTCCCGCATCACAAAACTAAGCGATGACGGTATCGACTTGATTCTAACTGAAGCACGTTCACATTACGGTTGGCAAGACAAGCCAGTCACAGACGATGACCTCAAAAAAATATATGATATTACCGTCGCGGGCCCAACCTCAAATAACGGTCACCCTATTCGTATTCTATTTGCCCGAACAGACGAGGCAAAACAAAGACTTGTGCCGGCGCTAAAGGGTAACAACGTCGAGAAGGTACTGGGCAGCCCAGTTTGCGCAATTATCGGCTACGATATGAAGTTCTATAAGCGAATGCCGGAATTATTCCCTCACGATCCTGGAAAAATGCAGATGTTTATTGACGATCCAATTCGGTGTGCAGACGATGCATTTAGGAATGGTTCATTACAAGGCGCGTACTTCATGATCGCTGCAAGAGCACTCGGATTTGATGTAGGACCAATTTCCGGGTTTATAAACGAGACTGTTGATGAAGAGTTTTTTGCCGGAACCACCATCAAATCAAATTTCTTGTGTAATGTTGGCTACGGCGATGAAGCGTCCGTATGGCAAAAACTACCTAGGCCTTCTTTCGACAGTATTTGTACCATAATCTAAAGTAAATAATATGCCTTCAAGCAACACCGGACTGCTGCAAGCCGACCGCAGTCGTGCAACGCCCGGCTACAGAATGTTCTCGCCACTCGGTCTATCCAGCACTTTACTAATTAATATGTCTGGTGAGGTGGTACATTCTTGGGACCTCCCCTACGAGCCGGGAAATTACGGTTATTTATTGCCCAGCGGTAATATGTTATCTGCTGTTCGGACACCTGATGGCCCCAAGGGGTTACCTGCAAAAGGCGGCTTAATGCAAGAATGGGATTGGGATGGAAATCTCTTATGGGAACATCGCGACGATCTCCAACACCATGATTTTCGCCGCTGCAAAAATGGTAATACGCTATACCTGCGCTGGGAGTTAATCCGCGAGGAAAACCATAAACGCGTTCAGGGTGGGCAACAAGGCAGCGAACACGCTGATGGAATCTGGGGGGATGTTATTCGTGAAATTGAACCCAATGGCAAAGTAGCTTGGGAATGGCGAGCAGAAGATTGCGAAGAGATGTATTCATTTCCTATAAATCCAATGTGTCCACGTCATGAATGGTGCCATGCCAACTGCATTACCCAGCTGGAGAACGGCGATATATTAATAAATTTTCGAGATAACCATTTAATGGCCATCATCGACTATAAAACCAAGAAGTTTAAGTGGCATATGTGTGACTACTCATATGGTCAGCAACACAGTGTCTACATGTTGGACAACGGGAACATTATGTTCTTTGCGAACGGCGCGAATGTCCTAGGCGTCGGCCCTGAAGGTGGTTCACGAGTAATAGAGCTTGATCCAGAATCAAAGCAAGCGGTATGGCAATACGCTGGCTCACCACGCTTCTCATTCTTCAGCTGGTTTATTAGCAGTGCACAACGACTGGCTAGCGGAAACACATCGATCCTTGAGGGTATAAAGGGACGATTGATTGAAGTAACCCCAGATGGGGAAATAGTTTGGGAGTATATTTCTCCACACTATGTCACCAAAAAACACCCTATGTACACAGGTGGCAATTGCATTTTTAGAATTTATCATTATGCACCAGACTCGATAGAAATCGCTGGCCGCTTACCTGCCGACCCCTGGTAATTATTACAATTGGAGACAAACTAACCATGGCTGTAACCTTATATCACTGGTGGGGATCAACCTGCTCACGAAAAGCTCGAACAACCTTAGCCGAAAAAGGTGTTGACTGGGAGAGTGTGCATATCGACTTGCATCAATTTGAAAATTGGGCTCCCTGGTACGTCAAAATTCATCCCAATGGCGTGGTGCCTGCGATGGATCATGATGGCAGAATTGTTATTGAATCGAATGCAATTCTTGAGTATATCGATGAAACATTTGATGGCCCTGAACTAAAACCTGTCGACACATGGGAACGCGCAAATATGCGAGTTTGGATGGACAAATCTGAGCATGTATTACACAAAAATATGCATCTAATTTCACATAATAATCATCACGCTCATCGCTGGGGCGAATACGCGGCAAAACATGGCCAGGAAGCCTTGATGGATAAGGTGCGATCGCAGCCGGACCTTCAGCGTCGCTACGACGAAATCCGTAACGCCGACGGTATTTCAGATGACGTTGTCGCATTTGCTGTGGAACGCGTTA
>DNHK01000181.1:0-5465 GCA_003485905.1 Gammaproteobacteria bacterium
CGGCAAGAATCGCTTGAATTCGGTATTAGTTACCTCGTGAGTCGATATATAATATGGTCGACTAAGTTTTATAGTGCGCTCTACCTCATTAGCTTGCCTTCCTTGTTCACGGCGGGGCGCACCAATTCGAAACGTATCAGTTGGACGCAATAACTTTAACTGCATATCAATAGAATTGTTGGTGACCAACGCCAGCGAAGCCGCGGCAGACTGTAAAGATACCAGCTCAGCTCGAACCAGTTGTTCCACCCCTTCTCGTGGTGTCACCGATGTAACAAAATCACGATAACCAGTTTTACGAATCAATATCTGATGCGCTCGCGTGGGTAAACTAATGGTTTGATTTACCTTTCCATATGAGCGCTGGTCAATTACCACTTCAGCATCATCTAAATTGGCTTCAAATACTACAGCGCCGGAACTGCGTGCCAGCTCCACTATCAGTCGCTCTTTCGATTGCTTAGCAATGCTCATTCGTCGTACTAATCGCTGATACCCATCCTTGTATATTTCTATTTGATGCTCTGACTCATCGGGCATCGCAACGCTTAATGGTGTGGTACCGCGGTATTCATCATTTAATGTCACGGCGGCACCATCCGGCGTTGAGCTAATTTCAAGCACGCCTGCCGCTGGCAACAAACTAATTTCACCCAAACTAATCTCGTCACCAACCTTAACTATCGCCAGATCGTTCCATGATTTATAACCGGTATGCGCCAAGGTAAACTCAGCGCTTCCGGGTGGTATCACTCCTTTAAACGGAGTGGTTCCGAGCTCCTTGCCATTTACCGAAAAAGTCGCCCCCCCCGGATTAGACTCCACAGAAATACGGGCACCATTAGCAATTAATGCAAGCTCAACGTTTTGATGAGTTCCCATACCCTCTACCAAGAGTTCCTGATCGTAGGGTAAGTAGCCATCAGCGGTAACTCTCAATCGGTAGGTTCCAGCCTCCAGTTCATCAACTTGCAACGGAAGCCGACCACGTAATCGGCCATTCATATAAACCAGACCCGCGGCGTTATCAGTTGCAGACAAGCTTAATGAGCCAGGTAGTTTTTCGAGCCTATAATGGAAATTTTGCACCGAGTCCCAAGACACGGACACGGCATCATCAACACCAACATAACCATCTCTGTCTATCGCAATTCGATAGTCACCCGGAATAGCTAAGTATCGCTTTCCAATCGAGATCGAAAACCCTCCATCTAAACCTACTATTCCGTCAATAGGTTCAGCATCGACATAGACAGAACGAGCCAACAAAATGAAAAGTAAAATGCTTCCTACAAGAACAATGCCAAACCAAGTAATCAATCGGCTATAGCTGTTCTTCCCAGAAGGCTTTTCAACAGAGGTGGGTTCAAACGGAGTAGCCGTCAACGGCCGTGTAAACGATTTAGACATATGCGATCTAAATTGCCTCAGTACAGGCAATCTTCAAAGGCTCGATCAGCTCTCCAGAGCGCACAACAAATTCTAGGCGAACATCACGGAAACCCGATCTGGAACCTACTGCAACATATTTCCCAGGCGACAAAACCAACTCCTCCTGTTGAAACATACCGAGTCGGGACTGCCTAAGAATCCTCACATCAGTCTCACCATCTGAAACCAATTGCACGTTTACTTCGCCTACTAACTTACCTAATTCTGAAGAGATACTGGCTATTTGCTCTAGTAAACGCGGGCCAGCCGAGGGTAATTCCCTAGCTTCGGCTAACGTGGTGTGCGCTTGCTCGCGAACGGCGGGGTCAAGCAAACTATCAAAATCACTTCTATAAGCTACCAGCTTTCGATCTAATGTTAAACGCGCTTGCGCTCTAGCCTGCCCAATCAATCCGTCTATACTTCCAGATTCCAGCGCTAAAACCTGGCTATACGCCTCGACCGCCTGCTGCCAATCTTCTTCAGCTTCCGCCTGACGTGCACGACCGGAAAGCAAACCTACGCGTTGAGAAATTTCAGCGTTACTCACACTCTGCAACGCCACAGCCACTTCAGCTAGATTTGGTCGCAGCTTCGCAGCACGTGAAAAAGCACTACGCGCTGCGGCAAGCTCAGCACTATCCAAATACCGATATCCGCTAGACATTGCCGCAGTATAGTCCCGCTCCAATATCGCTTGTTCCAATTGCACTCTAAGCTGTTGTACCGGCGCGCTCAACGGATCAATTAACGCAAGATCCTTGCTTGCAGCAAGTGCTTGATCCAAATCTCCAGCAACTTGTAACTTCTGAACCTTGAGCATCCACTGTGCTAACTCATCCTGAACTTCTGCCCGTTGCAATCCGGTCAATGCTTCAGAATTTTCGGAATCAACCCACAAAGCACGTGCAAAAGCCTCCTTCGCTCCGTCCCCATCCATCCTACCCAAAGCACTGCGACCTGACTCCAATGCCTCCTCAAGAACCTGTGGGCTTTGCTGTTTTAAAGATTCAGCAATTGTCAAAGATTCGCCATACTCCGCATCCGCAACCTCGTAGTCTCCGTCCCGGTACGCACGATCTCCAGACTCGGCCTTTTGCACCAACTCGTTCAGTCGTGTATTCGCCCACTTATCAACATTTACTTCCGCCAACTCTTCCTGAATCAACAATAAACTAGCGAGCTTATCCTGTGCAGAACGCCGAAGCCTTGCTTGTTCTGCTGCTTCAAAACTTGTTGTCGGTGCAGCATTCAGTTCAACTTTAGTAGGTTCAGCAGGACGTGAAGCGGTAGATTCCTGTACTACTGTTGGCTCCAATTGAACTGATGGTTGCCAAAGACTTAGTAGCACAAGTAGTAAAACACCTGCAGCAATACCGCCTATCAGATATTTATTTGAGTGCTTATCACTGGACGCTTCTTCAATGCTCGCATTGCTTAGGTTTACCGATTTCGCTTCCAGCTTTGCGTCTCGGAGGCTCCTGCCCCGACTGCGCTGTGTACCATTATTTTGCGACATGGATACCACCCTGAACAACCATAAACTTAACCGGCATTGATCGGTGCTTCGACGTCGCCATACTCATCTTTATAAATTTCCCTCAATATTTCTTTCCATCTTAAGTATTGCTCGTTCACAGATCCGGTCAGACGAACTGTTCGATCATCCAATTCAACCACACGCTGTTCTACTTCAGACTGCAACGAAGTACCCAGTTCTTGCAACACATCAATCGAAGTTGACATCTGATCTCGAGTTTCGACGCCACGCCGAAGCAAGTAGCCACCGGCAGATGCCACAGAGGCGCCACCTAAATACCCCCCAGCAGTTCCACTGGTTGCCGCCACCGCAATTCCTCCAACAATCGCTGCTGCACCAGCTAACATCTCCATATTAGAACGTCGCTTGAGATCACGTAACTCTTGAACTTCGAGATAGCTAGCCTTACGCCACTCGTTGTAGGGGCCCTCCATATCACGACTAAAAATATCGTAATACTCCTGTAAAGTGTCAACAAACAAGTAGTCTCGCTCACGAATAAAGCGAATCTTTTCAACTGCTGGATCGTTTTCCGCTGGCAGTCGGCTATAGCTATACTTTCCATTTCGATTTTTCGAAACATAAGCACCAAAGACTTCGGGAGAAAATTCACCAGCAAAACGTAACTCGGTTACCGTTCGCACATTGAGTAAATTATTCACATCTTGTTTGAGCATGTAGTCCGCCATCGCATTTGCAATTTGGTTATACATGCCGTCGAACGGGTCGGCACGCCGTATTTGCTGCCTTTCGTATGCTAGCTTACTAGTTACCTCTACGAACTTTCGATCAAACCATTGTGTTCCAGCAGCATCAGTAACCTTTATTTGCAGTTCCAATGATTCACCATCAGACTTCAAGATTTTACCGTCCACTTGAACTTCGGTCAGAACATCTGTATTTGGTACTACTCGCACCGCGCCCCAATGTCCGCTGCGCTGAATTGTGGCCACCAATTTTTGAGCGTGATAACTCGACTCCGCTATTCGTATCTCGGGAAAGATTACTTCTTCATTCTCGACGTTAACATCTAAGCCAGGGTCCATCGCAACTACACCAACATCCAAATATACCGCCTGCTCTTCCTGTGCGACGGTCGCTGGCTGCAGTGGTGTATGGTCGGTAGTACGAACAGTATACGACGCGCAACCGCTCAATATACTCGCTAACCCGATTACTAAAATTCGCCTAATCATAAAGCCCCCGTTAACCCTGTGTTTATCTGATCTAATTTGCCGCTTTATACTTGCGGTACTCATCCCAGAGCCGCTCCTTAAGCTCAGGATCAGTTTCATTTTCAGCTAACTCCCTTAACTGTCGCGCGACAATATCATCGTCCTGCCCATCAGGGATATCTTCTGGGACCTGTTCTGTTTCTTCACCCTCGCCACCTTCTGAACCACCTGGCTGGTAGCCACCCGGTTGACCGGTAGCATCCTCTGTACCCTGGCCTTCAGCACCTTCCTGATCACCTTGTTCACCCTGCTGCCCTTCACCGGATTCACCAGACTCACCTTGTTCGCCTTGTTCACCCTGCTGCCCCTGCTCACCTGTTTCACCTTGGTCGCCATATTGTTCGCCAGTACCTGAGCTTGATGGAGGTACTGGAATCCCTCTGATCTGCACGTCGACATCAACCAAATCTTCCAAAGATACCGTCTCATCACCATACTCACGGTCTGCCTCCGGGCCAAGCAAAGCGTCATCTATACCACCGCTTTGCAAAATATCCTCTCGCTCACGCACAATTAAGTCATCAAAATCTTGCCCAACGGTTGCAAAATCATCTTCAAGCGTTTGCGATGACGATTTTGGCACGTCCTGGGCATCAGCCACTTCAGAGCCAGCGCCCATCACGCAGCCACCAAGCAACCCGAAAAGCAATATTGGTAAGCGTCTCAAAAGCTGGATCCAGATGTTTCGAGCGTGGCAGGCGCTGAACCACCTCGGATAATTAGTGGTTCCAGGCTAGATGAAATTACATCCGGTGAAACCTTCGTTTGCCCTTCGGATTCTTCGCGCACTGCAGCCCCCTCATCGATCAAATTATTTTCTGCATCTTTTTCCAAGCTATCTATACTATCCGCCATTGAGGTTGAGTCTTCAGAGTCCACCGCAGCTTCAATTAACTCCGATCGTCCAAAATATTTAGTTTTCACCAAGCCATTAGTATTAACAAAGCTGGATTCCACAAATGCTGGGCGCGTACGGCTGGACCTTAGTTGGCGCAGCTCTTGCCTCATAGCACGATCTGGATCACGAAGATTTGTTTCCAGAATTTCTATATCAGTTGCACGGCCACTAACACTCAAATTGTACGAGTATTTGATGAACCCTCGCTGAACCTCAGGACTCTGAAACTCTTCGCTTTGGTCGCCAAGCTTCTCTAGCGCTTTCCCATAAAATGCTTCAGTTGTAAGTTTCGCAACAGGCAATTCCGAGGGCGAAGCAAAAATTCGCTCCACCACCTCTCGGGCTTCGGGCGAAACTGCAA
>DNHK01000181.1:5498-7613 GCA_003485905.1 Gammaproteobacteria bacterium
AAAGTGGCATTAGCTCGCATTCGACGACCAAACATAATGTACCAATCACCGAGAAGCACCTTTGATAAAACATGCTCAACAGAACCCCAACCCTCGATTTTCGCAGTCATCTCTACTAACGCGACTGCTCTGTCTCTGCCGCGGCGATAGTTAGATTCGGGATCATTATAAAACGCTGCCTCACTGGCATACGCCCCTGACCGCTGTGCGTCAATCCGAGAAACCAATGCGGGACTGTAAGATCTAAACATAGAGTCCCTCTCATGAAATCCAAATTTAAAGAGCCGATAATCCAAAGACATTAACCATAAAAGATTATCCCTATACTCTGGTGTTATTGTCATATTCCGGACTACAACATCTTCCTCGTTAATCGTTTCAACCGAATACTTGTTTTCAAGCGTATTCTCAAGATTTAGCGACAACGAGTACGCACCAACCAAATCTCTAACAGAAGCTCCTTCGGTTGAAGCAATAAAACGATTGGCGTGATGTTCTCGCATCTCGAACATAATCTCTATGAACTCATCGCTTGCAGGGTCCATTGTGCGTTGCGCTATCTGAAAATACTGAAATTGCTTTGCCTCCGCCTTTTCGTACTCGCCATCTTCGGAAAGGGCACTAGCGTACAAACGCAGTACCGGCATTTGTTCTATAGATTCCAAACCGTTATTTATTCTCACCATATGTAAACTACGATCAAGTAGCTCTAGGCTACCCTCAGCGTCACCTAACCCGCGATAAACTTCAGCTAGTTCCAGCATTGGCTCAGTTAGGCTTTGGAAATAGGGGCCAAATTCATTCTCTAATTGACTGATTTGGTGTTCAAGCTGATTGCGCTTTCTTTGTAGATCACGACTTAACTCCAATTCAGTCTCGGTTGCTAAGAAATCAGCATCTATCTCTGAAGTCAAATCGACAAAAGCATCGGGGTGATTTTCTTGCCCAGTCAAATCTTGAGAACCAGTGACCTGATATTCAGGTGTCATTTGAGGGGCGGCATCCTGAGCACTTATCTGGACACAATTAATTAGCAGCAGTAGACCAAGCAGCTCAATTTGAATGCACTTACGAACAATCAACATAACTAACCCCTACCGTTAAAACGCTGAATTAAGCTATTGCAGCAAACAAGTGCAGCGCGGCGAGCACCCCAGCGTTTTGATGATCGCCCTGCGATTTTTTCTTCGGTTTATATCTTCCTACACTACCAACAGTATGAAACGTTGAAAACCCCTTTCATTGCAACAATTTACCCACCTTTAATATTTCAAGGTGTTCCGATTAACCTACGCTTCCTGCCCTATAATTAATTCCACGATCGAAAGCTTATCCACTACAGTAAAACCAGACAAAACAAGTTTCTTTTTTGTCCTACACGCGGGACCGGACCTAGGCCACTTAAATCGCACCTCTCAAGTACCCACACTTAAGTACTTTTACCAGAAACCGCTAGTAAAAATAGTTACAAAATATAAATTATACTTGCTGTACGGATTTGTTTTGACTGCCATTAACGTTGGCTGTGAATGACGCGTATCCAAAAGACTGCAGCTTGGCGGACACTGGCTCGGCCTCAATAGCTTGCTTAACCAACCAACGTTTTGCTAAAGACAAAGTATCAAGCAAACTCATACCTACCGAAAACACTGGTGATACGCCGCTCATGCGGCCTGTAAACATTTCGTGAAGCACAGACATCAATCTGTCTGTGAGAATATTATCCGACTTCCGTGAGCGCTCATAAGCCCGGAGATGTTTTCGATTAGCTAAATCCCTTCCCGAATGCTTGGCATTCAACAATTGATCAGTCAATTTAATGACATCTTTAAACCCTAGGTTAGCACCCTGACCAGCCAAAGGGTGAATCTGGTGCGCGGAATCGCCGCATAAAACAACTCTCCCTTCAAAATACTTCTCGGCCTTGGCACTGACTAACGGAAACCCTCTCAATTTATCGAGAATTGTGACCGCTCCAAACTTACCTTGCGTTGCCGCCGCCAAACAGTCCTCAAATTCACTGGACGGCATGGATATTAATTGCTGGGCACGGATTTCTCCGGTACTCCATACGATAGAGTATGCTCCGTCGGACATTGGTAATAAGGCTAGGTG
>DNHK01000352.1 GCA_003485905.1 Gammaproteobacteria bacterium
CTCAATAACATCAATAATATGTAATTTGATACCAAGCTGTTCGGCCACCCACAAGGCATTATTTCGCTTTTTTTTATTCTTATCTTGATTGCGTATCGCATGGGTGTGCCCTTCCACACAGAAACCAGTAAAAAAATTAATTCCCTCTACCTCGACTCCTTGTTCCTGGACCATACGCACCGCCAGCATGGAATCCAAACCACCGGATATGAGTGCTACAGCTTTACGTTTAGTCGACATTAAAAATGAATGATTCAAAGAGATTATGTGCGATATAAACAGGGGGGGAGGGTAATTAGTAATTCTAAAATTAAATGCGCTCGATAAATACAAACTTGAAAGCTATCAAACCAAGACTCAGCAATAAGCTCTGATAACGAAGCAACCGAAACTTACTGGAGTCGTAATCTCCAAGAGCTGCCTTCATCAAAATCAAGCACCGCACTATATATCCTGGAGGTGCATAACAAAAGGGAACCTGTAAGGTTCCCTTTTGTTCCTTCATCGAGGCGCTATGCTGCACCTTCTCCTCCTCCTGATGACTTGGGCACCAGAGCGAACTCTGGTCTCAGGTCTTCCGAGGGCGAGAAATTTAGGCCAAATTGGTTGTTGTGTCTACAACTATTTTCATTTTTACAACAAATTAGTTAGTTTTGTTGCATATTCGCAACATCATACCTCCCCCGCTTACTGCATACACGCGTTATAATCGCGCCCACACAGAGTCATAGTCACTTGAATTCAACGCCAAGCGCGCAAAACACGTCATGAACACATTAAGTTTTCAGGAACTTATCCTGAAACTCCAGACCTACTGGGCAGACCAAGGCTGCCTATTGATGCAACCGTTCGATCAGGAAATGGGGGCTGGAACATTCCATCCCACCACTTTTTTAGGTGCTATAGGGCCAGAACCTATTAAAGCTGCCTATGTGCAACCATCCAGGCGACCCACGGATGGCAGGTATGGTGAGAACCCAAACCGCTTGCAGCATTACTATCAATTTCAAGTGATCCTTAAACCGTCCCCAGACAATATTCAGCAGTTGTACCTTGATTCTCTTACAGCACTGGGAATTGACCCACTTAAAGAAGATATTCGTTTTGTTGAAGACAATTGGGAATCCCCAACACTCGGCGCCTGGGGCCTAGGCTGGGAAGTGTGGCTTAACGGTATGGAAGTCACTCAGTTCACCTACTTTCAGCAAGTCGGTGGGTTAAATTGCAAACCAATAACAGGTGAAATCACTTACGGCCTGGAACGGATCGCAATGTATTTACAAGGGGTAGAAAACGTTTACGATCTAACATGGACACCAGGCACCACTTACGGTGACCTTTATCATCAAAATGAAATTGAAATGTCGACGTTCAATTTTCAGCATGCTAATACTGAAGAACTATTTCGACAATTTGATGCACATGAAATCGGGTGCAAAGAATTGCTCGAAATACCACTCCCGCTTCCAGCTTACGAATACGTACTAAAAGCCTCGCACACATTTAATTTGCTGGATGCCCGTCAGGCAATTGGTGTTACAGAACGCGCACGTTATATTGGACGAATTCGCGGCTTAGCGAGAGGTGTTGCTGCCGCTTACCATGAGAGCCGAGAGGCGTTAGGGTTTCCTCGTGGAGCCAAGGAGACCACCTCGAAATGAGCCACACAGACTCTCTGTTAATTGAACTCGGCACTGAAGAACTGCCCCCAAAAGCATTATTGAATCTTGCCACAGCATTTAGCAAGAACATTCATCAGTCCTTGCAACAACAAAATCTGATATCGGAATCAGGCTCACCTTATAAGACGTTCGCCACACCACGTCGATTGGCTGTACTTATTAATAACGTTCCGTTAAAACAGAAAACTCAAACAGTTGAGCGACGTGGTCCCTCCCTAAAAGCCGCTTTCGATAGTGATGGCAACCCGAGCAAAGCCACACTGGGTTTCGCTGGCTCATGCGGCGTAAAATTTGATGAATTGGATAGACTGGAAACTGACGATGGTAGTTGGTTAGTTCATCGATCTGAGCAAGAAGGCCGCAATGCCGAAGTTATAGTCATTGAAGCTATTGAACAATCGATAAAGCAACTACCTATACCCAAACGCATGCGCTGGGGCGATAGTGATATCGAGTTTGTAAGGCCGGCTCATTGGGTTGTCACAATGTTAGGCACCGAAGTTCTCCAAGGTACAGTGTTAGGACTCTCCACTAATCGAATCACGCAAGGGCACCGTTTTCACGCGGACAAATCAATATCGCTCAAGCACGCTGATGATTATGTAGACGAACTTAAAAACGCACATGTAATCGCGAGTTTTGACGCACGACAAGAAATGATCCGCGGACAGATCAATGCTCTGGACACGCCAGAAGCAAAAGCGGTTATTGACTACCCGGACTCGCTGATTAATGAAGTAACGGCATTAGTCGAGTGGCCGCACTTAATTGTTGGCGAATTCGACGACAACTTTTTGTCGGTTCCCTCTGAATGCCTTATTTATTCAATGCGCGACCACCAGAAGTATTTTCATTACATTGATGATAAAGGCGCCTTAATAAATCGCTTTGCCACGATTAGTAACATCGACAGCTCCGATCCTTCGTCTGTACGCGCTGGAAATGAACGTGTTTTACGGGCACGCTTATCTGATGCGCGGTTTTTCTGGGAAACTGACTGCAAAACAACATTAGCCAAGCGATTACCATCACTGGATGGCGTCTTGTTCCATGCCAAACTCGGGTCTGTTGCTGCCAAGTCTGAAAGAATCTCAGCTTTAGCTGAAAAATTCGCAACAGATACCGGTGCCAACAAAAAACAAGCGTCTCGTGCAGGACTGCTGGCCAAGGCAGATCTAACTTCCAGCATGGTCGGCGAGTTCCCCGAACTTCAAGGTATTGCGGGCCGCTACTTTGCAACTAACGATGGTGAACCACAAACGGTAAGCACGGCCATCGAACAACACTATCAACCAAAATATGGCGGCGGCGATATACCGGAGAATAGCGTGGGGCAAACAGTCGCCCTTGCCGACAAAATAGATACCTTAGTTGGGATTTTTGCTGCGGGTGAAGAACCGAGTGGCGAAAAAGACCCTTATGCGCTACGTCGCGCAGCTTTGGGTGTTCTAAGGATTCTTATCGAGACCAACACCAGCAGCACATTGGAGCAACTGGTTGAGAACGCTGCGGACGAATATCAGAAGCAAGAATTGCTCGTTTCAGAGGAAACCCAAATACGTGTCGTTAAATTTACTATGGAACGACTACGCAAATACTATTTAGATAGATTGTTTAGCAGCGAACAGATCAATTCGGTGATGGCTTGCACACCCCTGGCACCTCTGGATTTTCAGAATCGTCTAGAGGCCGTTCGTGCATTCGCCAAACTACCTGAAGCAACACAACTTGCGGCAGCAAATAAGCGCATATCAAATATTCTTAGAAAGTCAGAACACGATACCGTAGCCCTAGACGAGACCTTACTGAATGAGGATGCCGAGAAAGCATTAGCCGCAGCACTGCAAACAACCGCCAAGGAAGCCGAAGCCTTATTCGATAAATCGGATTATGAAGGTGGCCTCAGCAAATTGGCTAGCTTGCGCCCAGTTATTGATACTTTTTTCGACCAAGTAATGGTCAATGCCGATGACGAGGCGACCAAAAATAATCGCCTGTCGCTCCTTGCCAGCATACAGGCCTTGTTTTTAAGAACTGCAGATATCTCGGTATTGCAATGAGTGTAAAAGATGATTCTCAGCAACCACTGGTCATTCTTGATCGGGATGGAGTCATCAATAAGGATTCAACTGAATTCGTAAAAACCCCCGATGAATGGATACCGATTAAGGGAAGCTTGGAAGCCATTGCGCGAATGTCTCGTGCTGGCTACGCTGTAGCGGTTATTACTAACCAATCCGGTATAGCTCGGCGCCTTTTTAACACCGCCGACTTAAACGACATTCATATTAAGATGCTGCAACAGCTGAAGGATCTTGGGGGCGACATAGAAGCGATTCTATTCTGCCCGCATGGCCCTGACGATGGTTGTCAGTGTCGCAAACCAAAACCAGGATTATTCGAAGATTTGGTTAAGCGAATGTCGGTTCGATTGGATAATGTTTACGCGGTTGGTGATTCAGAACGAGACCTTATCGCCGCCCATGCTGCTGGAGCAAAACCGGTTCTGGTAACTACGGGTAACGGCGAAAAGACGCTCGAAGATATCGCGGGCTATAAAAGCCGTTGGGTAGAGAGCCTTCCAGTTTTCGAAAACCTAGAGGCCTTTACCGACTTTCTTCTCAAACCTGCTGACTAGAAACTTGATCATTTTTCAAGCCACACGAAGCCTGTTGTTCGAGATTGGTCGTGCTGCCATCACCATTCTAGTGGTTCCATTTGGGCTTCTTGCACTACCAATGAACCCCGTATCGCGATCACGTATTCTAGGATGGTGTGCAAACTTGGTGATACCCTGGTTGCGGATTACCTGTGGCATTAGCCACCAGATCAAAGGACAAAATAACATTCCTGAGGGCCCATGCGTATTGCTGGTTAAACACCAGTCCGCCTGGGAAACGTTTGCCCTCCAAACTATATTCCCACCACAGACATGGGTTCTAAAGAAAGAGCTCCTCTACATACCCATATTTGGTTGGGGCCTCTGGGCTAGCAAACCAATAGCTATCGATCGAAACGACAAGTTTAATGCACTTGACCAAGTCGTAACACAGGGGAAACGTATTCTTAAAGAAGGTCGTTGGGTGGTTATTTTTCCTGAAGGCACACGAGTAGCCTACGGCCTAAAGAAAAAATACAGTGTCGGTGGCGCAAAGCTTGCCGTGGAGGCAAACGTACCCATAATACCGGTCGCCCACGATGCAGGCCGTTTATGGGGCAAGGGTAGCTTCTTAAAACGCTCGGGCACAATCAATGTAGCAATTGGCGAACCTATAGTGACGGCTGGCAAGGATCCACGAGAGTTAACCAAACAAGCGGAACAATGGATCGAAAATCAAATCAACGAATGGGTAATTCGACCTGATACTCCGTAGCTCCAAACTCACACATCGACATCAATGGGAATGTTGCTTGGCCTAATTCCGTAGCCCCAACATAATATACACCCGCATCATCTTGCCAAACCAACAAATCTGCTTCAGTTTTTGAAACCGAAAAATCGGTTTCAATCATACCCTGTCGGTCGGCAATATCTGGTTCATCAATTAAAACTTCTACTTGCTCCTCGATTTCGGACCCAACTAACAATGTCTCGTCTAGGGCTTGTGATTCAGCGAGTTGAGGACTAGAAAAAGCATCCGCAAACGGATCAATAGGCATCGCTACACTTCCTTGAGCAGCTCTAAGTGCATCCTGCATAGCCACAGCCCGACGATCAAGCACAGTTTGATCAACCGCAACTAACTGCCACGCATCAAGATCGACCCCCATATTTGCACTAACTCGGATCGGCCCAAATCGTGTAGGCAGGAGCCCACTGCTCACTGCTTCATAATATAACCCTTCAAGGATCAACAGGTGACGTTTGTTATCCGGCAATGGATCGCTCCATCGATACAGCAATTTACCGTAACGATTTTCCCCGGTTAGAAACACAAGTATCCCGGCGTCTTCGCGCTCCTCATACAATAAGAATTTGCCTTGCTGTTGAGCCGCAAAATCGAACTCGCTTAATTGGGCTTCAGCAACAGGCAAATAGTCACCCGGTTGGACAAGAAATTGCTTATGC
>DNHK01000402.1 GCA_003485905.1 Gammaproteobacteria bacterium
ATAGGGTGAAGCCTATGTGTTCAGAGCTTTGCTTGCAAATAATCTAATCATTCACGATTGTTATTCTGGTCTTGATGAAACAAGTTGCCCTAAAACGGCACCACCGCGCGACAGAGAACTTTGGGGAAATGCGCGCAAACCCGCTAGTCGACCCTTTTAGATGCTTTAAGTTTCCGTCGATGCAACCAACCTATTCCAGCCATTCCTACGAGCATCAAAACAAGATTTCCCGGCTCCGGCACCCCGGTAGGCGGATCGCCTCGATCAACATATACGCAACTATCGTCCGCCAAACAATCCGGCCTAAACATTCTGTTCTTGTGGACTTTCGACGGAGACGCGTGCACGAGTGGCGCTAAAATACTGCTTGCGCTGAAATTTACGAATTGATCAGCCGCCATGCTCCACTCAAACGTCAAAACTTCACTACAACCGGCACTCAGCGAAAGACTTGAAAAATCAGGAGAATCCGTGATGTCACCGCAGTGTCTGCTCAAATTGTATTCGAGGGAACTCGCAACATCTTGCAACACAGCACCGTCATGCTCACCAAAAACAGCTCGATACGTATTCTGAGTCGAGTCTTCTGCACCTCGTGTGTAAACTTTGTTGTTGATATCACCGCCGTCAAAGCCCTTGTCGCTTCCTTCTAAATCAAGCTTGTCGTAACCACTATCGGTATTTTTAGCAAGTAGATCAATGACCACACTGATGTCGTTTTTGCCATCATTGTCTGTATCCAAACCAAAGAGGAGTCTCTCACTACCGAGTAAATTATCAAAAGGCCTACCGGCATCGTCTTGCTTGCCGCTACCATCCCAACCAGAACCACCCACCTCGGAGGGCGCACCGTACACATTATTTGTGAAATCAGTTGGCGAAGATAAAGCCGCGTAAATGAGTTCGCCTTCTATTTTGTAACTGAAAGATCCCTGAATCTCAGCATGAGCTCGCCCTGCATCTGAGGCGAAGCCTAGCAATAGGGTTTCCGCATTACTCCCTGCATATTCACCTTGGCTCACGATGCCATCCACAACAGCCGCTTTAACTGCACCCGTCGCCGTGACTCCGGCCACCGCTACAGCAAGTAATATCTCTTTAACATTTCGTTTACGCACAGCTTGCTCTTTGACTTAAGTATTTTTGGCCAAAGAATTACTAGCAACATTCACGCCATAAAATATATAAAAGCATGAATATTAAGTTAGACGCTATCGCCATCATTGGGTGATGTCTGTTGTAAAATCTTTCAAATTATAGGCGCGGTATTTTGACTTAATTTTTCCCAAACGGCATATACAGCTTAGCTCCCCTGCCCAGCATGCGCTTGTGTCAACCGCCATATTTGTCTCGTTTGGTACATTTACCATCTGGGGCATATAGCATGGCGAGTGGCGATGAATCTCGTTGTAGTCTCGGTTTGCGAAACTCCATGGCTTTTGGGCTTGCAATATGCGATTTGATGACCCTCATGCTTACAAAGCGAAGCGTTCAAGCAACGAACCGCCCATCGGATTAACCAAAGCATAATCACACCCTTTGGTCGTTAGAGCGCAGCACCTGAGAAGAAATCTTCGCTGTTTTGATTATTCGCCCCGCGGCCTAAAGGGCCCGTGGAATGGGCCTCTCAGCGTCACGTAAGATAGGTAGCCGCTTGAATTACCGTTCAAACACTGTCATCGCGTGGTCACTAAACCACCCGTTTGAGACTTAACGCCTTTGCCGTTCCAAGCACATCGACGTCTTTCTTCGATATAAGCTTATGATATAGTCCATCTTCAGATTAAGTACTAACAGAAACGTCAAACAAAAGGCCTGCAGCGAGCCTGAGAGAGGGAGCGAGAAATGAAAATCGATCTCGTAGATGATGAACCAATATTAAGAGAACTTTATAAAACAGTGATTGAAAGTTCAGGGTTTGACGTGGATTGTTTTGCTGATGCTGAAGATTATATGGCTTATGCAAATTCAGACGAATACACGCCACCCAATATTGCGCTTATTACTGATGTTTGCATGCCGGGAAAATCGGGCTACGAATTAATCGATGAAATAAGAAAAAGCAATCCAAAGGAAAAGGTTGTCGTGCTGACTGGCACACCACACAGCGATTCAAATCATGAAACAAAAGCCTGTTTCTATCTCCAAAAACCTGTGAGTACAAAGAAACTCATCACTGTCATTGAATTACTTTCTGCTTGCACCCGTGCCGGCAATACTGACTTGGCCTCTGAATGCAAGACGAAAAGTGATCTCGATGTTTTTGGAATAAATGACTGGAAATGTCCTCTGCAAAGTAATCCATGATTTCTTACGTGTCATTTCAAATGGATCGCTATCTCTGAAAAATAGCAGAATGTCGAAACAGACATGGGGAGTGGACAAGATTTTCACTCAATGTTTGCGGGTTGAAAATAAAGGCATCAAAAGCGAACCCTGGCGACCCTTACTTGAGGCTTTTCCTGAATGTCTGTCCACGTCACGTAGACATCATCGCCGTGACTGGTAATGACCGGAAATCCGCTGCGGCGCGACGACTTCGTCTCTGCGATGACCAGACTTTCTATCATCTCACCCTGCTGATCGTATCGAGCGAGCTTTAAGGTTCCACTGGCGCCAAGGGTTTCAAGCCAGCTGATCGCAAACCCACCTGAGTCTAGCACTGTCAGAGAGATCCTGCCGCTAGTCGTTTCTTCCGCCACGATCACAGGCGCGCCAAATGTTTCACCATCATCCTGTGATAGCACAAAACTCACTTTAGGATAATCGTTCTTCGCTGTGAACCACGCGACGACAGTCAATTCGCCGCCTGAAGACACTGCAGGTCCGTTCACCGGGCAGCCATCTATCTGCCAGTTATCGTCATGAACGGCAACCGGTACCGACCATTGTCCATCAACCAGACGTGTAATATATGTATCCCGCACCTCCTCAGTGGTACGGTTTCGATAAACAACTACAGGCCCTGACCCAGTCATCGCTGAACTGGTCTGACAGCAATCACAAACAAGATCATCGAGTTCCCACACCGCGGTCTTTTCTCCCTCACCGCTAAAAATACCCGCTCTTAAGGTCATGCCATTCGAGGCGTGAGCACCCGTATGCGTTTTACTCTGACCGGAATAGCGGCCATCTAGCCAGGAAATAAATGTC
>DNHK01000341.1 GCA_003485905.1 Gammaproteobacteria bacterium
AGCTACCGCATCCAATTCGGGATCCAGGATTGGGCCACCGGCAGACAATGCGTAGGCGGTTGATCCGGTCGGCGTGGAGACAATGACTCCATCAGATCGCGCTGAGGTGATTAATTTACCGTTTACTTTTGCGCTCCATGCTATCAAACGGTCCGCATTATGACGCGAAATTACTATGTCATTGAGAGCGTGACCACTTGCAATAAGCTTGCCATCGCGTATTACTTCAAGCAACAGCATCATGCGCTGTTCTTCAGTATGCGTCCCTTGTAAGATTTCGAGAATATCTTTGTTCATCGACGCTAGAGGTACATCGGTGAGAAAGCCGAGACGACCTAGGTTTACCCCAATTATCGGTATCCCAAGGGGTGCAAGTTTGCGCGCAACGTTTAGTAGGGTGCCATCGCCACCAAGTACAATACCCAACTCTACGTGATCCTTGAGCTCTTCGTCTGTAATACGACCTACTGGTAAATTATCCAGAATTTTGCTCTTGGCAGTGGTGTCGCCCAGATACACATTAATTTTCTGTTTGAGCAGAAAGTTAACCAGATCGGTAACATGAGGGGTGATGCTATCGTCCTGATACTTGCCAAAAACAGCGATATTTTTATAACTCATTGAATTTTGTTTTATTAATCCTGTGTGCGAGGCAGGGAATCCGATTGTCGCCAGTCTGTGAAATCATGTCCAGTGTAACCGACAAATAGAAATCACATATTAGTCAAATTTTAATGGACGTGAGGCAGTTGTTGGCCTATAAATGTTGTCGTTAGGAACGTTGGCAATTTGCGTAGTCAATTGCTTGGGTTAAATATAGTTTTTATTAATCATTTTTTCGCTGAATCGGCATATTAATATGAATCTTGAGTTGGATAGTCGCAATACCCATTTACTCAATTCTTTGATTCGAATGTATATTGAACAAGGCGAACCAGTGGGTTCTCGAACCTTGGCGCGTCACTCTCAGCTCGAATTAAGTCCGGCGACTATTCGAAACGTGATGTCGGACTTGGAGGACCTGGGGCTAATTTCGGCTCCGCATACGTCGGCGGGACGAATACCAACGGCCATGGGTTATCGAGTATTTGTTGATAGCTTGCTTAAGGTTGACAGTCTGGGATCTCCGTTTAAGGCGGTCGAGTCGTCGTTGTCGGAAGATACAGATCCTTCTACTTTGTTGGCACGTGCGTCGACTATGCTTTCTGAGATGACACAGTTTGCGGGTGTCGTTATGTTGCCTGGGCAAACCGTTAGTCGTTTGAAGCAGGTGGAATTTGTATCATTAAATGACAAGCGAGTATTGGCAATATTGGTGACTGCAGATGGACGGGTTCAAAATCGAGTATTGCTAACGGAGCGGGAATATACGCCTAGTGAATTAATAGAGGCCGCCAATTATTTTAATGATTTGCATGGAGGCTCTACACTTGCGGAGGTGCGTAAAAAGCTTGTGTTAGAAATGCGCAGTGCAGGTGAGAAAATGCACAATATGGTGCAAACCGCGACAACTATGGCTGCGGAGCTACTAGCGGAAGAGGAAAACGATGGTGGTGATGTGGTGCTTAGCGGTCAGGAGAACCTTCTGAATGTTCCGGAGTTGTGTCAAATTGATAAATTACAGAAGTTATTTAATACGTTGCGGGCTAAGCAGGATTTGTTGGATTTGCTGGACAGGAGTATGAAAGTATCCGGAGTGAGTATTTTTATAGGTGAAGAGTCCGGGTATGAGTCACTTGGTGATTGTAGCGTTATCACCGCCCCCTACGAATCCGACGGTGAAGTTATAGGAACATTAGGTGTTGTAGGCCCAACGCGTATGTCTTATGGACAGGTGATTTCGGTGGTAAATGTAACTTCCAAGCTGTTGAGCACGGCTTTATCTACAAAATCAGCCTGAGTTTGATCCGTGAGTGTTGAGTCGTTTGGATTGTTCCTATTCGGCTTAAAGTAGCAATCTCTGGCGCCCAGGAGCTATTGCTTCGAGTGAATGGAAAAATGAATCTGTGAACTTGTTTTTTAGCACAGTGGCCCCATCTCTCGCAGACTAGGTATACACAGAACTACGCACTGCGATTAAGCGAATATGAGCAATAATTCAGATAGTAAAAACCCGGAAACGGAACCTGCGAAAGTACAAGCTAACGAGAAGGTTAAAGCGGACATTGGGCAAAATTCGGATGAGACTCCAGAGCAAGATTCGGATTCTTTAGCTGATGATTCCGGAACTTTGGAAACACCGCAACCAGTGGCGGAAGAGAACGAACATTTAGTTACTCCAGAGCGGGTCGCAGCACTCGAACATCAGGTCGCTGAATTAAAGGACCAATATGTTCGAGCCCATGCAGAAACTGAAAACATTCGTAAGCGAGCGGCAAATGAAGTAGCTACGGGCCGTAAATTTGCAGTTGAGGGCTTTGCCAAAGACATATTAAATGTTCGGGATAGTTTAGGGCTTGCTAGTAGTGTCCAGATTGCTGAAGACCAGACTGATGCGGTGGCCAAGATGGGGGAAGGGTTAGAGCTAACTTTACGTCAGTTGGACGGCGTTTTAGAACGTTTTGGTGTTAAAGCGATAGATGCCGAAGTAGGCGATAAACTGGACCCTGATTCACATCAGGCGATGAGTATGATCGAAGATGCTGAAGTTGAGTCTGGTTGCATAATAACTGTGATACAGCCGGGATATAAGCTTCATGATCGCTTGCTGCGTCCAGCTATGGTCGTAGTTGCCAAGTAGTTAGTGAGACGGGTTATCGATGAAGTTCAATAGTAAACAATTG
>DNHK01000193.1 GCA_003485905.1 Gammaproteobacteria bacterium
ATTGTGCGTCCGCATTGCCGCTGGTTTTCGATACCAGTGCCTGCACATCTTCCCGCTCAGGTTCACGAGAACCATAGATCACATCATGCCCCAACTTTGCAAACTGCGGACCCAAAGCGCCACCGACATTCCCCGTCCCGATAACCGCGATCGTTTCAGCAGCAACCTGCGCAGTACCGGCAAAAAAGCAAAACAATATAAACAGCCCTGAAATCAGGCCGCGAAAAAACTTGTGTGTATTAATAGTCATTTGATTATCACCCGTAAAACTTTGTTTAAACCAACCAATATATTTAGCCGATTGGAACATACTCGATAGCATAGCCCCAGTAAACATTATGTCAATCACTCAGCCCGTTGCGTTAAACCAACTAGCTTCAATTAGTAGAAGGCCACTCTAAGAGAATGCAGAGCAACCTAATATCCGTCCGTTAGAGTCCTAAATCTAATGATAACCTTGCACTGCTTTGGCGTTCTTGCAAGAATGCTTCTCATCTAAATCATACGCACTTTTATGCTTGGTTTACCTAGGAAATATATAAAGTATGCCCAACTTCTTACGATCTAGATCAGTTAAATTATTGCGATTAGCGTTTGCAACTTTAGTTCTACTGCATCTGGGAAGCGCCAATGCAGCCTGGCCCGAGAGACCAATAACACTGGTGGTAATGTACGCTCCTGGCGGCGGAACAGACACCGTTCTGCGAACGCTCGCCACCGAGATGTCGGCAGTAACCGGTTGGCGAATTAATGTCGTTAACCGACCCGGAGCAGCAGGCGCACTGGCAACGCGTTATGCCATGAATAAACCTAGTGACGGCTACACGCTATTAGGCACATCAAGTTTCAACAAGTATTCCCGGGTAGGTGGCGGTGGCGACTCTCGACCCTGGACGGACTGGTACTATATGCAGGCGGCAACCGCACTTGGTAGCTGGGCCGTGCGCCCAGAATCGCCCTACAAAACCTTTACCGATGTAATCGCAGCGGCCAAGGCAAACCCTGGTAAATTGACTATCTCTACCTCTGGAGCAGGAGGACAATGGCACGAAGTCGCTGCCGTTGTCGCGCACTCTGCAGGCATCGAGCTAAAGTACGTGCCTTATGCCAGCGGTCAGCGAGCTGCACTGGCGGGACTAAACGGCGAAGTAGATATCGCCGGTGGTGGTGTGCACGAACACATACAGTTTGTCGATACCGAAAAACTTTTATCTCTGCAGCAGTCTGGACTCACTGATATCACTACTCAGAGCGGAAAGGTCATGCCGTCACTAGCGAACATGCTGCCCGCTGTTCACGAACAACTCCCACCAAACGGCACATACAATTTGGGGATTCGACGTGACACCCCCTACGAAATCATCAAACAAGTTGAAGCTGCGTTCATCGCGGCAGCTAACTCTGATACATTTAAAAATATGATGGCGCAGCGCCATTTTGTTGCGGAAGTTATGGTCGGTGACGCAGCAGATCGGCGCGCCGCCGAATTAGAAACCGTTTCAGCAGCTACTTTCGAACGACTAAAGATTCCAGGCGCCAAAACCGCAGCCGAACTTGGGCTACCAAACCCAGAAAACTTTAATCAATGGTGGCCGCCCCAGGATTATCAGCCGTTACCAATAGCCCTAGAATAACTACTCCCGTTTTAACAATTGCTAATACCGCACCCCACAGCGGCAGTTGCGGCAGAATACCCAAATGAGCGAACCAACAATAAGTCACCTCGACAACGATCAACCATCAATTGAGGCGATGGAATTTACTGGCGAAGAAAGTCTCGACAGCCAAATAACACCTGCGCAGGATCTCGGTAGCGCCTGCGTGATCGGTGTTCTGGCGATTATCGTTATGCTGTTGTCGGTAAAACTCCACTCACCAGGTAACGTATACACGGCACCCGGATTATTACCATTCATCATAAGCTTATCGCTTTTATGTATGGCGGTGTTGCTCGGTTTTAGATCGTTGCAAGCTGGCGGCGCAAGTAGTTTCAACAAAACGTTCAAACAAGCTGTTAAAAGCTATTTCACCGATGACCAAGAACGTCGTTCTATATTGTTAATTGCGATTGTGGTCGCCTATGTTGTACTGGTCGACATTGTAAGTCTTGACATTCGACTGCCAACGCCACTATTTACATTTCAGCTCAGCGGGTACGAAATTATTTCGATTTTGGTGACCACATTGGTACTGAGGTTGTTCTGGAAAAAACCAATAATTCGATGCTTCATAGTCTCTCTACTAACAATTGAGGTACTGGCTAGCATTTTTCGTTATGGATTTGGCATCCTCATGCCAGAGTCGTATTAGCGAACTGATATGGAAGTCTGGCCACAAGTATTGGAGCAGCTATCGTTTATTGCGAATTCGCCAAGCCTCTGGCTCGCGTGTCTGGGCGGCGTAACTCTCGGCATTCTTTGGGGCGCGATGCCCGGATTATCAACCACAATGGCTATGACCCTACTAATCGGTCTGACGGTAGGGATGTCGCAACACGCTGCCATCATATTTATGCTAGGTGTGTACACAGGCAGTG
>DNHK01000376.1 GCA_003485905.1 Gammaproteobacteria bacterium
CGAAACTGAATGCAGTGGCCAGACAGTTAAACGAGCGGCCGAGAAAAACGTTAAACTTCCAAACACCCGCAGACCGATTTAACCAATGTGTTACGTCGACCGGTTGAAATCGCAGTATATAACGGCCATTTGATCCAAACAGTCTAGCCTGCACTGGGGCGCTCTCTATCTACTCTCCTGTCAAAATCTTCCGCTTAAAAGCCAACGCCGATCCGTGCAATCCGTTGGGATCCGATACTACCTCACCCTCCCAGTCTGCCGAGTACTCTACAAAAGCACCTGAATGAGTGCTACCACCATTAGGCATTGGTATACGCCCGGTAATATCCCTAAGGTCCAGGTCAAGAATCACGACCTCAAAGCTCGAGTTGCAGCTTATCCATAACTCGTTTGCTTTCGGATCTGGGTGAAGCGTCCCATGATCGCCGCGAACGCAGCCTGTATATATCTCATCTTGTGGAGCTATGAGTGAAATAAATCCTCCGCGCCCACCCTGAGTAGTCGATGCACTCGCGGTATTATCGCGAACGATACCCACCGATTTACCACGGTTATGTGAGTGTTCGCCTTTTCCGATGACGTAAAGCAACTCATCATCCCAGCCGAGATGAAAACCATAGGGCCCATTAACACCTGCGCCACCCTTGGCGGCAACCGTATTTGTAGCCCGGTCCAACTTGTAGACGGAGTTACTGTGCGAAGCGCTGATATAGGCACTCGCACCATCCGAAGTAAATGCGGTCCATGTCAGCGCGGCATCGTTAACCGGAATTTTCTTAGTAATCGTCCAATTTTCTGGTTCAAAGAAATAGATATTAGTGGCCAGTTCCTTGTCGAGTGAATTCAAATTTCCGTAATGCGCACTGGCGCCCAGCAAGGTATCACCTTCTGGCGACATAAAGTAAAGGTAGGGGATTTTATCACCGTCCATAGTGTCTTCGAAAACACCGCCAACCATCCGGTTATCATCGGAAGGGTCGAGTACAATAAGTTCTCCGTGAAAGGCGTAAAGCATTGAACGGATTTCGCCGTCCGGTGTCCTGTACGACTTAGCGTGGTGGGCCTGAGACGGTAACTTAATAACCTTGTCTATCTTAAGCGTGCGGGCATTAATTACGAGAAATCTTCCGGCATTCTCGCCCTTTGTTGCGAATGATCCCTCACCCGTTGGCAAGTAGATCCACTTTCCGTCCGGTGATACCCCAAGACCATGTGGTTCAAACACATTGCTCCATCCCCACGCGAGCACATCGAAGTTCTGGCTCGCGACTACTTCACGAGTATTAGCATCAATAATAACGACCCCAGGTAAACGCACGCCGCTTAATAGCCCACCATAGCCAGGCCCCTCTGATGATACATAAACCAGTGGGTGCGCGGCAGCATCCCAGGCGTCCGGCCCCGAAGAATCAAAACTGTGCTCCAGCGTCACACCTGTTCGTTCAGACCACTCAGTCGCCCAATCTGCAGGATCGATTTCTGCTCCAATAGAGGTTTCCGTCGCAGTCAGCAGAGAAAGCAGCAATAGCCTTAATATGCTTGGACAACAGGCCCAACGGGTGAACGTCGAAGGTGCGTTAAAGCAGTATTTAATAATCATCTTGCCGTCCTGTTAATGTATTAAGTTATTAAATTCGAGATATAAATTATCTTGCGTTGGTACAACTGATTCACGTGAGCTGAGTCAATCAATGATCTATTCTCCCGTAGTTTCAGGTGAAATCCCGTTCAGTCGAGCCCGAGATTGTTTCAAGGACAAAATTATCTCTGTTTCCTGACCATAGCTTCAGCGCTGTTTCGGTCGGACCACCCGCAGATCCCCAAACGTCTGCATTTTCTACGTTTCGAGCCCACTCCTTGGGTTGCGAGTCGTCGTTCACCTTGAACTGATCTGCCGTAAACTCTACGACATATCCATTTGGGTCAGCAAAATAGGCAAAAACGTTACCTCCCGGACCATGCCGGCCTGGTCCCCAGATAGGAGCCAATCCCATTTTGCGCATTCTACCGATGCTCTGCATGACTGCCTCCAAGCCGGATACTCTAAATGCCAGATGTTGGATACCTGTTACCTCTGAAATCGCAATTGCCAGACAGTGGTGGTCGTCATTGCAACGCAAAAAAATGATTGCCTGCTTTTCATACCAATCAGATATCTTTAGCCCAAGCACTTCTGTGTAGAAACTGATCATGGCATCTACGTTTGGTGTGTTCAAAACCAAGTGATCAATCGGCCCCGGGAGTTCCGGATGATCAACCATAGCTTCATGCTTGGTTAGATCACTGCTTATTTCTACATGGTTTCCATCGACGTCTTTCGCCAACAAACGGTACCCGCCGCCGGCTGCATCTGTCCAATTAGGCTCATGAAGAATCTCAAATCCGGCCTCCTTTACCTTCTGTGCGGCTAAATCAACTTCCTCAGGCGTAGATACTGCAAATGAAATCGTTTCTAAGCCTGTATCAGCAGCATCTATTATCTCGAGAACGTGATGCTCGGTCCCCGTACCCCTAAAAAGTGCCCTACCGGAATCTGAAGGGACCGATTTCAGCCCCCAAGGCCCTGCATAAAAACTCTCGCAGTGTTCAAGTTTTGATGACCGCAAACTGATACTGCGCATGTGTGTAATATTAAACATAGTGACTTTTATAGTACCTTTAATAGCGCCTTCTCATTATTAAGGATGAAACTGTGATGCGTATAGCGTCTGTGCAAAGTATATAATACGTATTGAAATAACTTTTGCTGTGAAATTTCAATGCTGCCTTCGCTTCTGTTGAACAATCCAGGCGAAACAGCTGGCGAGGCTAAAAACTAGTGAAAAAAGTTGGTGTTATTGGACTTGGCAATATCGGATTCGAGGTTGCCTCGAAATTGATTGCCGCCGGATTCACCGTCATCGGCTATTCGCCTTCACCAAAAGACGAGCTAGTACAGCAAGGCCTAGCGTGGGCTGATTCCGTGGAAACCTTGTGCGAGGCTACGGATACCATAATTCACTGCTTACCCTCTGCCTCAGTACTTGAAAGCGTAGTTACTAAAGAGCTAACGTCAGTTAAGCCAGGGCAAATTGTAGTAGATATTAGTAGTTACGATTTGCAGGACAAGGAAAATGCTGCACAGAGGTTAGCCGTCTCCGGCGTGGTAATGCTTGATTGTGAAGTGAGTGGGTTGCCAAGCATGCTATCGAACGGAACGGCAACAATTTTTCAGTCTGGGGACAAAGCTGCGGTCGACTCGCTTGAAGAGATTTTTACAGCCATTTCGCATAAGTGTTTTTACCTCGGTGAATTTGGTACCGCTACCACAATGAAATTGTTCGCCAATGCCATGGTGGCGGTTCACAATCTCATGGGGGCTGAAATTCTAAATCTCGCCGCGCGATCGGACGTCGATCCTGAGGCCGTTTTTGATATCCTAAAAAATAGCGCCGGTGGATCCACAACTTTTAGCAACAAAGCACCAATTATGCTGTCACGTGAATTT
>DNHK01000360.1 GCA_003485905.1 Gammaproteobacteria bacterium
GTGCGTAAAGCTGTTGGTGTGGGAGACTTAGATGTGCCGATGATTTGATGATAGTTTTGCAATGACGAATTGAGGCTCTCTAATTCCGAGATAGTCGATGTATTAGAGCTGGAATCATCGTTTAAGTGGTTTAGGAGGTGAGGCGCCCGGCACTTACCTCAAAGGCGCGTCGAGCTAAAACCTTCCTTGACAGTATTCCCTTTCTTTATCAGGGCCGACATCCAGGAAATGTATCGTGTTCCGCTGTTTGGATCGCGAAGCGCCTAAACCGGACTTTCTTAACGACGAAGCCTGCGCCTAGAGCGTCAAATGGGCTTTGTTTTTGTTCAGTATCTGTTTCCGAGTCAGCAAGTAGAGCCAGATATAACAGAGTGTCATACAGGCGCCATACATTGCAATGCAGTAGACGGCATCCAGATTCAGCTGTCCAGCAACGAAAACAGTTGTTCCAATGGCAACCAATCGGGTTACATCCCACATAAGCTGTTGTTTTTGGGCGCTGATAACCGCCATGATCGTCGATAACGGTGATACGACGAACTGGCTAATAAACATCGGGGCAAGCAGCGAAGCATATAGACCGGCATCACTCCATCTTTCGCCGAAGATGATAGAGAAAACCTGAGGACCCGTTAATGCGAGAACCGTGATTGGTAGTATTGAAATGACGAGCAACGCCCGGGCTGCTTTGGTATAAAGTGCCAGCAGTTCCGCGGGCGTCTGGTTCTGAACTTCTGCTGATCGTTGGAAAAAAACCTTTGACACTCCGTAGCCGATCGTTGTTACGGGCAGCCCGATTACACGTTGTGCCAGTGCTAGCAGACCTACGACCTCTGGTGAATAGAAGGCCGCGAGCAGAAGTGGGGTAGCCTGAATAGATGCACCATTAATTAAAGACGACGGTGACGCCAGGAGTGGGAATTTACTGTACGCTACCGCAACTCGTCTGAGTTCGCTTAAGTTGATTCTCGGCATTAACTTAAAGGACGCGTAGATTCCAAGCGTATACACAATAATTGCAGCAAGGTTACCAAAGAGCATTCCCTCCACGAGGCTCTGAGCAGTTGGGACATTTAGACCAGCAATCACCTGGTAGCCAAGCTGCACGAGCGTCTGAGCGATCTGTGCCTGCCCCAGTCGCCGGAACTTTTTCAACCTCAATGTTATGCTGAGTAGTATTTCAGAGGTCCCAATGAACAAAAAAATAACGATTAACAAGCCTATAAATTCAATAATTTTCGGTGCCTTCGTAAAAGCAGCAATGTCTTTGATGAACAAATGGAGGCAAAAGCCAACGAGAATAGTCATCACCGCAAGGACAAATAGTGCCAGGAATGCAATGCGAATCGATTCATCGAGTTTTTCGGGCAGAGGGATCGCCTGGTTGTAGCGCATTGAACCGATTACCCCGACGAACAGGATCGAAATACAGATAGCCTGAATTCCCAACTCTGCTGGACTGTAGATACGCATCAGAATTGGAGAAGCGGCAATAGCCAGGACCTGGGAAACTGCGGATCCACTGCTTACAGCGAAGACGTCTCTTAGGAAGCCAGGTCGCTTGAACCTCTGGATCAGCATTGCGAGAGCTTGTTTCAAAATAACAGCACCTAGGTGGTCAAGGCTTCATGCGAAGATCTGTCCTGCTTAGCCTGACCGTTTGAGTTATGCCATGAGCAGGTAAAAGGATCACCATCGCGCCGACATACGTCTTGAGGTACGGCAAAATGTGTCAGTGCAGCTTCTGGTTGACCGAGTCCCACGTGCAAATCACTAAGAACAATCAATTCAGCGACAACTAGGGGGAGTGGGTTCAGTGCCAGCGTCCGTGGACTTTTCAGATGAAACATGGCGCACACGCGATAGGTTCTGCTTCCGAACCGGGAATAACTAAGGGATCGGATAGCCGAATCATAAGCTAAGCCTTCATCCTTCCAATAGGCCGTTGTGGCATTGCTCCAATGCAAGTGGTGCTGCCTCCCACCCATTTGGTCTTTTTGTATACCCGCTTCATTCTTTGCCTCTGTCAGGAGTTGAGGTTCGTGGCGAGTCGGTTCGTCAGGATAGTGCCTCTGGTAACTCGGATGGATACCAATCATGTGCCCGCGTTCATGGATCTGCTGCATGATTGATTGCATGGCTTGAATAGCGAGAAAACCTGATCATATCTTGTTTGTGTACCTTCGAGCATAGTATACCAATATACCTGTTTGCAGTGTCTTGCGTTGAGTTCGATGATCCACGCTATGGAACCGTGGTGTGGATCTTTCGCAAGATTGCCTCGGCTCAGTTGGTAGTGATAATTAAGCGTGTTCAGACTCTCCTTAAGGAATCTTCGGTTAAGAATATCGCCTGATGCGATCCTCAGGGCTAATCGCAATTTTTGCAAGCATGGCAAATTCGACGTGTCTATATCGCAATGAACGAATTTTTCTAGGCTGGGTAGCAGGCGGATCAAAGAGGGAGACCGGTACCTGATGCTAACCCACAGCAGCCCGACGTACTCGCCGATAATTGGTTGCATAATCAATTCCAATCGGTAGGCATAACAAGCTTCAAGAAGATGCCGATCGTGAGAACTTTTTTCACAATGAATCAGTTCATCGTACCCTCTGAATAGGGAAAAAACAGCGCCATAGATATCAATGAGCAAGCTGAACTTGGAATTTTCGTTCGCCGTGACTGTCATGCTTTGGTTACTATAAATAACCGGCCCCGCTGGTTGCCTGATTTTCATTTCAGCGGCTACTGCAACTGAGTCTATCACCCACATTCCTGCATTTTCCGACATAGCGCCGTAAGTTAGCCATCAGATGCTTTTTTAACTCCAAAAGAAGACACCGATCAGTTGAACTGCGTTAAAAGGCAAATCGCCTTGCATAGCTTAATTAGCATATAAAGAACAGAGAGTTATGTAAGACTCGTCTAAAACCTCATTAAGAATGACCTTTGCAATTTATTCTTTGGCTTCTTTGCAGCCAGCTGGGCAATACGCATGTGTCAAGGGTCACCATGGCTCGGTGAACAGTTTTGCCGGGTTTATTGATTTCACCCGCTCAATCATACTCGCTGGCTAACGGCGATTACATTAATAATATCGGAGGTCCCGAAAGCTTGATCTATAATTTTCGTAGTCGATTGCCTTTCATGTCCTATTGCAAGGATCTCGCTACTAAAGGCATGTTGGCTCAATCTGGACTTCCCAGGCTTTACTAAGCGCCTTCTAGCCTAGAACAAAATAAGCTCCTTCAAACTTAACCAGCGAGACACCACCTATCTAGTCGCTTAAGAAGGCCATACTGAGGGCCCTGGGTTGGGCTACCGCCTTGCCCTTCAGCAGCGCTACTATGAGATCACAGCCTTAATTGAGGCGAGCAAACTACCAAGCAATGTATTGCCAGAAAAGCTGCAAGCCATCATCGACCATGAAAACGCCAAAACATTCAGTGTTAGCCGGAAAAAACGTCAATTGCGGAGGAAAGCTAAAGACTACGGCTGATGAGCCTGCTCGCGATACGAGCCTTGCACCGCCTGAGATGCAGTGGC
>DNHK01000289.1 GCA_003485905.1 Gammaproteobacteria bacterium
CGTTCCTACGGTGGCCGGACGCTCATCGAGTCGAATATCCAAGGCCTTGCCAAAAAAAATGCCTGATAATTCCAGATCAATTGCCGTGGTTGCGCGCTCCATCATATAGGAACGGACCTGACGCATGGCAAATTCAAATAAGACGGCGATTAAGACCCCGACGGTCAACACCCATAGTGTCGAAAAACTCTTGGTAGGTACAACGCGGTCATAAACCTGCATGGTATAAAACGCTGCAAATAGGCCGAGGACATTCATTATCAGCGTTGCGAAGATAGCTTCAGCAAATACACGCCGCTTTTTACGAAGGGAATGAACAAACAATTTCGATGCAGAAGATGATGGTCCATCCTTTGCAGTCGCTCCCTCTTTTGCCTCCGGTTCCTGCGGTTCCTGGCCCAGATGGAGGAAAGAGCCTGATTGTGCTTCGGTCAGGTCAAGCTCACGAGTTTCTCCTTCATCATTCTCGGCAATCATAGCACCGGATGCGAGACGCCCAGTTAAGAACAACATTTCCGAGGTCTCATCGTTAACCCAGAGAAGGGGGAAAGCCCCTTTTTCAAGCTTCTGACTTTCTTTAAGGCAAGTCTGGGAGAGCGGAAACCGAACCAGCCACATTTCCTCTGCCTGTTGTGTCAAGGAAAGGCTGGAAAGGTCAGCACCATCTCGATTGGTTTCAAGCATGCTGAAGCGATGTCGTGGCACTGCATGCCCCTGTAATGCCGCCAGTCGGGATAAAAAGGCCGCTGTTCTGGCTTTACTCGAAGCTACTGACGAGGCAGATGAGTCAACGGATGAATCGCTCATAGCTTCTGGCTCACATTTCCTGGGGTGATTTCCCCGGCCAAAAGCAACAGCCGAAGCTTGATGCTCATCAAGGAAAATTCCGTATCAGCTAGCGCAATACTCGCAGAGGTTTTTTCGCTCTGGGCGTTTAGGACGTCTATCCAGCTTTTTTTCCCAACCTGAAATTGTCGCAGGTAAGAATCGACAAGCTCTGAAGTCGATTCGCTTAATGAGTGGACTGCATCAATTTGTCCGGAATACGCTTGGTATTCTACCCAGGCAGTGGATATCTCTCTTTTTAATTCCTGTTGCTGGGCTAGCAGTGCATTTATGGTAGCCATTTTCCGTGAGGCAGCTGCTTTACTGGCAGAAATATCGGAAAGCCCGGCTCCTGTTTGCATTCGCAAAGCCACATATACTCCGTCTTCATAACGATCAGTTCTGTCATCATCACTTACTGATGATTTTAATCCGGCTACAAGACGCGGACGCCAGCCGGATTTGGCTAAGGCAATGTTGGCAGTGGATGCATCAATCTCGGCCTGCAATCGTTTGAGCGTTGGTGAATATTCTTTAGCTTTGGAATCAATTGATTCTTCTGTCCATGAGCCAAAATCGATCTTTTTTGGACTGGCAAGGGTATTGACTGGTCGTGCCACAAGGCGCTCCATCTTGCTGATCGCCTCATCACGCAGCCCCTGGCTTTGAATTTCCCCTCTAGTGGCTTGGTAGTAGCGAGCCTCCGCTTGAACCTGATCGGCTCTAGCACTTACTTTAGTGGCTGTACGTCGCTTAATAATATCAAGCAGCCTTTCATGCTCCTGTTCATTAATGATGGAGATTCGCAGACGCGCTTCCTGGCGCTGGATTTCGAAATATGTGATAGCGACCTCTGAAAGAATACGGAGCTTTAACTCATCCAATGCAGTTGTAGCGACCCTTTGCGCAGCTTCAGCTGCATCGATCTCACTCGATAACTGGCCACCAGTCCATAGAGGCTGCTCCAGCCTCGCTACCAGAGCATTGTCGCCGTCGCCTTCACTTTCCAAGCTAACGCTCAAATTCGGAAAACGTCCCCATTCCGCAGCATCTAAATCATATCCGGCGGCCTCGAGTTCGTTTACCTTTTGCAGGATATCTGGATTCGAGCGCAAAGCCTGTTCCATCAGGTCAGATAATTCCTCACCAATAACAACTTCAGCCCAGGCAGAAGGCAGGTCTGTGCGGTAATCTTTGAGCAATGAATCACCGTTTTCATCGGCGGCGGCTCCGTAGGCAGTCGATGAGAATGACGTATCCAGAATTTGGCCAAAAAGAAGCAGTAGCGCGATAAATCCGGTAGTCTTGATTTTTGAAGCCCAAGACAACGAAACTAAAGTATTGATATAGGACATAACGGCAGTCTTAGGCTTATACATATCTGCTTCCTAAAAGGAATTTGCTTTTCGGCGGCGCTAGCCGCCGGGGTGGCATTGGGGGTGAGGGTTGAAGGGAGAGGGAAATTTAGTCTCAAGATGTCGTGTTGAAGGGTAAAATTTTCCGAACCGGAGGCTTTTGAGTTCAGTTGCTATGCAAGGCACTGTTTTGCGGTTAGCAACAGCAAATCCTACCAAGACTTCATCTTTTAGGGCATAGGCAAGGGCAAAACTGGGGGGCAAAACTGGGGTCAAACGCAAAATATAAAGATTCATCTACTTGGAGTTGTAAGGTGCCTGATCTTCGGCGGCGGCGAGCGGTTTGATTTCTTCAGGCTGGAGGCGAGTGAGTTTTCCGTTGCGAGTGACGACTGCGTATTGCCCGAGGCGTCGTTTGCGCTCAAGGGCTCTCGCTACGGACTTTTCCATGCTCGCCATGATGACGTCCGTGTCTGTGTTTTTATGGTTCATAGTTCCGATTGTGTAACTAAATGCGCATAGTAGCCATCATTCGCGATCTGGCGACCTTCAATTGTTTGCGTGAAAATTAGGCTTAAGGTTTCACTGTCATTGATGAAACAGCGTGCTCGATCAACACCTTCACTGAATTCGCCTAGTAAGTTTCTGAGGCTTTTTGAGAAGCGCCGTTCGATATCTGCTGGTGGGATAGAATGACCGCCTGCGAGAATGCGTTCTTGAACGCGCTCGTGTGAGTATTCAACGCTGGGTAATGCCAGATAGACTAATTCC